>JAYUDU010000093.1:0-2396 GCA_043739605.1 Acidimicrobiales bacterium
AGCCACCACTGGCTTCAGCCCAGGCGCTCGATGATGGTGCCGGTGCCGAGACCGCCGCCGCAGCACATGGTGATGAGGCCGTAGCGGCCCCCGGTGCGCTCAAGCGTGTGCAGCGCGGTGGTGATGAGGCGCGACCCGGTGGATCCGACCGGATGACCGAGGGCGATGGCGCCGCCGTTGGGGTTGACCTTCGCCCATTGCTCGTCCGAAAGGCCGTACTCCTTGCCCCATGCGAGGGCGACGGAGGCGAACGCCTCGTTGATCTCGATGGTGTCCATGTCGTCCATGCCGAGGCCGGTGCGCCCAAACACCTTCGCGGTGGCGTCGATCGGCCCGGTGAGCATCAGGACCGGGTCGGTGCCGACGAGGCAGGAGGTGATGATGCGGGCCCGGGGAGTCAAGCCGAGCTCGCTCGCCTTCTCCGCAGACATGAGGAGGATGGCGGCCGCGCCGTCGGAGATCTGCGACGACGAGCCCGCCGTGTGCACGCCATCGGGACGGCCAACCGGCTTCAGCGTGGCCAGCTTCTCGAGCGTCGTCGACCGGAGGCCCTCGTCGCGGCTGACCGTGTGGGTGCTGCCGGACGGCTTGCGCTTGGTGACATCCTTGAACGCAGGGTCGTCCTCCGCGACATCAAGCAGATCGGGCGCTTCGATCGTTGCGATCTCCGCTTCGAACGCGCCGGTCTCCCATGCCTTGGCAGCCAGGTCCTGCGAGCGAAAGCCGAACCGGTCGGTGTCGGCGCGGCTGATCCCCCACTTATCGGCGATGCGCTCTGCTCCCTCGAACTGTGACGTTGCCTCGTAGTGGCGGAAGTAGGCGCCGGGCATGGGGCTGCCGGGACCACCGCGTGCGCTGGAGCCAAGCGGGATACGACTCATCGCTTCGACACCGCAGGCGACGACGATGTCCGCCGCGCCTGAGGCAATCAGCCCTGCGGCCATCGATGCAGCCTGCTGCGCGGAGCCGCACTGCGCGTCGATAGTCGTCGACGCGACGGTGAGCGGCAGGCCAGCGGACAGCCACGCGGTGCGGGCGATGTTGAACGCCTGCTCCCCCACCGCGGTGACGCAGCCACCGACGACCTGGTCGACGAGCGCAGGGTCGATGCCGGCACGCTCGACGC
Organism: Acidimicrobiales bacterium; assembly: GCA_043739605.1. Classification (GTDB taxonomy): domain Bacteria; phylum Actinomycetota; class Acidimicrobiia; order Acidimicrobiales; family JAUJNH01; genus JAYUDU01. The sequence continues at coordinate 1,127 of JAYUDU010000093.1, forward strand.
AGGCGCGCTGGACGGCCCCGAGCAGTTCGGCCGGGTGGAGGGTGGACAAGCCACCGCCGCGACGCCCGATCGGGCTGCGGACGGCTTCAACGATGACGACATCTGTCATGGAACGGAGCGTACGCGCCACCGTCATGCCGCCGCCGCCGCGCCGACGGCCTTGCGCCTGTCGTCTTGGTGCGGGCGAGCAGCGGCGCGTGCCAACGCCGCCCTCGCATCGGCGACGCCGCGGTGGCCGACTTCACGGGTACGGCGATCGAGACGCCAGACCACGACCGACCCAGCCACGTCAACGCGGACGTCTGCGGCGGTTTCCAGGTCGAGGTCGAGGAGCGTTGGCTGCATGGACACATCATGCGGAAGGGGTGTGACAGCGACCCCACCCAGGTCGGGCATCGGTCGTTGTCACACCCCCATGAGACGCTACCTACGTGCCCTCGCACCACCATTCCGCCCGCTCGGCCCAAGCCGGCCGCCCCCTTCGTCGGCTCGCTGTGGCAGTCCTGGCTGCCGTGGGCGCTGCGACCAGCGCCGGGATCCTGCTGGCGTGCAGCGGCGCATCGGAGCGTCGCGCAACGCCGTCGTCGGGCGACGGCCTCGCGACCGTCGTGCGAGTGGTCGACGGTGACACCCTCGTCGTGCGCTTCGCCAACGCCACCACGCAGCAACGGGTGCGGCTGCTCGGCATGGATACGCCAGAGAGCGTCAAGCCGAATACGCCCGTCCAGTGCTTCGCAAAGGAAGCCTCCAAACGCACGGAGGAGCTCGTTCCGCCGGGCACCGCGCTCCGTCTCGTCGGCGACGTCGAATCGCACGACGCCTACGGGCGACTGCTCGCCTACGTCTACCGCCAGAGCGACGACCTGTTCCTCAACCTGACCCTCGTGCAGGAGGGCTTCGCTCAGGCCTACACGTTCCCACCCAACGTGAGCCACGCCGAAGACTTCGTGCGCGCCGCCGCCGACGCCCGCCAGGCGGGTCGGGGCTTGTGGGCCAACTGCCCGAACGTGCGACCCAAGGGCGCGGGATGAGCGCTCCGCGGTTTGCGTTGTGGCTGTTGGCCCAGCTGTGGTGGAGCGGGCGCTACCGTCCACACTCGTGGGTGCGCTGTCGCTGGTCGAGCGACTTGGCCATCGGCCGAACACTGCGGTGCTCATCATCACCGTCGACGGCCTGGGTACCTCTCACGCAGCCACCGCAGCGGGCCACGATGCCCTCAGGAATGGCCTCGCCACCAGCGCAGGGTTGGTGGTGCCCGGTCCGTGGGCGC
>JAYUDU010000094.1:0-2396 GCA_043739605.1 Acidimicrobiales bacterium
GGCCTGGAAGGGTTGCGCCGCTCCGACGGCATCCACGCCGCGGCCGTCGTCATCACCGCAGAGCCGCTCACCGAGTACGTCCCCATCCAGCGCAAGCCCGAGTCGGGGGCCCCGCCAGAGAGCGCCCCGATCGTCACCCAGTATGAGGCCGGTGGCGTCGAAAGCCTCGGGCTGTTGAAGATGGACTTCTTGGGGCTCCGCAACCTCGACGTCATCGACGTGGCGCTCAACCTCATCGAAGGCTCCACCGGGTTCCGGCCCGACGTCGACGACATCGACCTTGAGGATGAGCGCACCTTCGACCTGCTCCGTGCCGGTGATTCCATCGGCGTGTTCCAACTGGAGGGTGGCCCGATGCGGACGCTGATGCGTTCGCTCGCCCCCACCGAGTTCGCCGACGTTGCCGCCCTGGTCGCGCTGTACCGGCCCGGTCCGATGGCCGCCAACATGCACAACGACTACGCCGACCGAAAGAACGGTCGCAAGGCGATCACCTACCTCCATGACGACATGTCCGTTGTCTTGAATGATACCTATGGCCTTTGCATCTATCAGGAGCAAATGATGGAGCTGGCGAGAGTGCTCGCTGGATTTACGATGTCCGAGGCCGACAACCTCCGCAAAGCTGCGGGCAAGAAGAAGCGCGAAGTTATGGCAAAGGAGCGGGCAAAGTTCGTCATCGGCTGCGAGAATACCGGCTATGGCACCAAGCTTGGCAACGAGCTGTTCGACATGATCGAGCCATTTGCAGACTATGCCTTCAACAAGTCACACAGCGTGTGCTATGGGTATGTCAGTTATCAAACGGCGTGGTTGAAGGCGAACTACCCGGTCCAATACCTGGCGGCGCTGCTCACCTCGGTGAGGGATGACAAGGACAAGACCGCCGTCTACCTCGGAGATTGTCGGGCGCATGGCATCGCCGTCGATGTGCCCGACGTCAACCTCTCGGACTCCGACTTCATCGCACGCATCAACGAGGGCTCGGTCGGCCTCGAGGGCCAGCCCGCCGGCGGCACGGGCTCGATCCCGTTCGGGCTCGCGGCCATCCGCAACGTCGGTGAAGGGCTCGTCGCGCTGGTCGTCGCCGAACGCGATGCCAACGGCCCGTTTGTCGACTTCTACGACTTCTGCCAGCGGGTCGACGTGCAGGTGCTGAACAAGCGCGCCATCGAGTCGCTCATCAAGGCCGGGGCGTTCGACTCGGTCGGCCACCCCCGTCGCGGCCTGCTCGAGGTCTTCGAGACCGTCATCGAGCGAACGCTCGCGAAGCGCAAGGAGGCCGACCAGGGCGTCATGTCCCTCTTCGACGACGTCGGCGCCGACGACGGCACCGGGCCGGTCTTCGATGACACCCGGGTCCCGATCGAGGACAAGGAGTTCGACAAGCGCGCCAAGCTGACCTTCGAGAAGGAGATGCTCGGTCTGTACGTCTCGGACCACCCGCTCTTGGGTGCCGAGGCGGCGTTGCGTCGACTGTGCGACACCACCATCTCCGAGCTGAAGGAGGGCACGGGCGCTGAGGGCGCGCCCGCCGCATCGTCGCGTGGTCGCGGCGACGCCGTGTGGGTGGGCGGCGTCGTCACCTCACTGGTCCGCAAGTACACCAAGGCCGGCGAGCTGATGGCGACGTTCGTGCTGGAGGACCTGCAGACGTCCATCGAGGTGATGGTGTTCCCACGCACGATGCGCGAGGTTGCCCACCTGCTCGCCGAGGACGCGATCGTGCTGGTGAAGGCCCGGGTCGACACCCGCGACGACATCGCCAAGCTGGCGTGCCAGGACCTGCGGGTGCCCGATCTCGTCCTCGACGGCGGCCCCCCGCTCCGGGTGAGGCTGCCCATGCACGAGCTGCGAGACGACCTCGTCGAGCGGTTCAAGGCCCTGCTCCTTGACCACCCCGGCGACTCGCCGGTCTTCCTTCACGTCGGCACCCAGATCTTCCGCCTGCCCGCCGACTACGCCTGCGACCCCGCCCGCGGCCTCATCGGCGAGCTCAGAGCCCTCTTCGGCGAAGACTGCCTCATCTGAGTTCCGGCGAAATGTCGGATGTCTATGAGCCCGTCGCCGCAGGGCGCAACAGCATGCCCCGTCGGCTTGTGGCAACGTCGGAGCGACATGAAGTCGCTACGAGGTTGCGCATTCTCCCGGACCGGTCGGTCGGGCATCCACCCTGCCGTGGCTGGCGCCCGTCGTCGGTTCCGGTCGGCGGAACGGGTTCTGCCGGCGAGGAGGGTTACGAGAGCCGCAGCCTGTGACGGCCGATGGGTCTACGACACCGCGGAGCGCCTGACAGCCAGCCCAGAACACTCCGCCTACACCTACGACCCTCGGGGCAACATGCTCACGGCTGTCGCCGCCGTGTCACCACCAACACTACTGGGGCAGTCGTTGAG
>JAYUDU010000095.1:0-6335 GCA_043739605.1 Acidimicrobiales bacterium
ATCCATCGCCAAGCCGACCGCAGAACGGCCATCACCCAGGCGGTTGCCGCGGCGCGCAAAGGTGATGTCGTGCTGATCGCCGGCAAGGGCCACGAGACCTACCAGGAGGTTGCTGGCGTCCGGCATCCCTTCGACGACCGGGCTGTCGCACGCGCGGCACTCGCCACGGCTGGCCACCAGGAGTCCACATGATCGGCCTGCTCCTCTCGATGCTCGCGGCAATCACCGTCTCGCTGCTCGGCACGCCCATCTTCATCCGTGTGCAGCGGGCCCGTGGCATCGGTCAGCCGATCAGGGAGGACGGTCCCGAGATGCACATGACCAAGGCGGGTACGCCGACAATGGGTGGGGTCATGATCGTGCTCGCGGCGGCGGCTGGGTACGCAGCAGGTCATCTACGGGGCGGCATCATCTACACCAGAGCGGGGATCCTCGTGCTCCTCCTCGCCATCGGAGGCGCGGTCGTCGGCGGTGCCGACGACTTCATCAAGGTCACGAGCAAGAAGAACGAGGGGCTCAACAAGCGCCAGAAGATCGCAGGCCTCGCCGTGATCGCCACGGGGTTCTCGGTGTTGGCGGTGCGATACGCCGACATCCCGACGCGCATCTCGTTGTTCCGGGCGAACGGCATCGGCATCTCGCTGCCAACACCGGTCTGGGTGGTGTTCGCGTTCCTCGTGATCATCGGCACCACGAACGGGGTCAACCTCACCGATGGCCTCGACGGTCTCGCCGCAGGCTGCTCCAGCTTCACGTTCTCTGCCTTCGCCGCCATGGGGTTCTGGATGTTCCGGCACGACTCGCTGTACCACGTGCCCCAGGGGCTCGACCTGGCGGTACTGGCCACCGGTGTCGTCGGCGGCTGCGTCGGCTTCCTGTGGTGGAACGCCAAACCCGCACAGATCATCATGGGCGACACCGGCGCGATCGCCCTCGGCGCTTCCGCGGCCGGGCTCGCCCTCATCATGAACGTGCAGCTCCTGCTCCCGATCCTCGGTGGCGTCTACGTGATGGAGACCGTGTCGGTCATGATCCAGGTCGTCGGGTTCAAGTACTTCGGCAAGCGGCGCGTGTTCCGGATGGCGCCCATCCACCATCACTTCGAGCTTGGCAAGACCGGCAAGACCGGCGAGAAGGATCTCGGCGAGGTCAACGTCGTCATTCGGTTCTGGATGGTCGCCGCCGCACTCACAGCAGTTGGGCTTGGGCTGTTCTACAACGACTACTTGCATCAGTGTCCTGGTCGACCGAATGCTCTGGTCGGCGACGTGGCCGCGAAACCGGCGCCAGCGGTGTGCTCGTCGATCCCAGCCGAGGGCAAGAGGATCGCTCCGTGAGCGCGGTCTTGCACTTGGGTCGGTTCCGGTCCTCGCCCGCAACGCGAACGACGACGCCGCCGTCCACGACGGCAACAGGGATCCTGCTGAGCGTCGCCACCCTCAACGTGGTCGGCCTCGTGATGGTCCTCTCATCTGGCTCCGTCGCCAGTCTCCGCAAGAACGGCAGTGCGTGGGACTTCTTGGTCAGACAGGGCCGGTGGACCGTGCTCGGCACGGTTGCTCTCGGTGTCGGCTGGTACGTCGGCCCCGCCCTCCTCCGGCGCGTACGGGCACTCCTCATTGCAGGCACGATGCTGTTGCTGTGCGCCGTGCTCGTGCCTGGCATCGGGACGGCCAAGGACGGTGGCCGTCGGTGGATCGATCTCGGACCGCTCAACCTGCAGCCTGCGGAGCTCGCCAAGATCGCGCTCGCGGTGTGGGTCGCTGATCTGCTGGCGCGGCGGGCTCGGCACGTCGCCGACCCGCGCATGATCTTCATCCCGATCGCTGTCGTCGCGGTCCCGATCCTGTGTCTGGTCGTGCTTGAGCCCGACATGGGCACGGCGGCCTGCATCATGCTGGTTGTCGTCGGCCAGATCATCGCCAGCGGCGTTCCGGCGAAGCACCTCGCCAAGGCGGCCGGCGTCGTTGCCGTGGCGGGTGGCGCGCTTGCTCTCGCCGCCCCCTATCGGCGGCGCCGCATCCTCTCCTTCACCGATCCGCTCGGGTCGTCCCAGGCCGGCGGCTACCAGGTCGCGCAGTCACTCATCGGCATCGGGTCAGGTGGCCCCGGCGGTGTGGGTCTCGGCCAGAGCCGAGCCAAGTGGGGCTTCTTGCCGAATGCTCATACCGACTTCATCTTCGCCATCATCTCCGAGGAGAGCGGTCTCGCCGGAGCGCTGTTCGTCATGGGCCTCTTCGTCGTCCTCGCCTTCTTCGGAGTGCGCGCCGCCCGCAGAGCGACCGATCGCTACGCGCGACTGCTCGCCATCGGCATCACGACGTGGCTCGTCGGCCAAGCGGTGTTGAACGTCGCAACCGTCATCGGCCTGCTCCCGGTCACAGGGGTGCCGTTGCCGTTCGTCAGCTATGGCGGCTCTGCACTGATGGTCTCGATGGCGGGCGCCGGCATCCTTGCCGGCATCGCGGCGGCAGGCGACAGGGCACGCGCCGAAGCCGCCGATGCGCCGCGAGGGCCAGGTCCGCGCACCAAGGCCGCCACGCCAAGCAGTGTGGCCGATCCCGACCGCCCGACCCGCCCGACCCGGCCCACTCGTCGCGACGCCGCAGCGCGCCGTGGCGCGCCGTCCATCTCCGGTGGGTTCGCTGACCACCGCAGCGAGCCGAACTCCGCATGAGCCGCAACGGCCCGCCCGTCTTCTCAGTCGTCGCAGGCGGAGGCACCGCAGGCCACACCGTACCGGCCATCGCCATCGGCCGAGCCATCGTGGAAGCTGGCCACCTTCGTCAAGAGGTGCTGTTCGTTGGCTCGACGCGGGGCGCCGAGGGCCGGCTCGTGCCCGAGGCGGGCTTCGCGTTCATCGGCTTGGGTGGTCGAGGCATCGTGCGGTCGTTCGCCCCGGCCAAGGTCCTCCAGAACCTGGTGTCCGCCGCCGGCTTGTTTACCGCTCTGGTCCGCAGTTGGTGGATCCTGGTCACCACGCGGCCCAAGGTCGTGGTGAGCGTCGGTGGCTACGCGGGGCTGTGCCCAGCGCTGGCGGCCATCGCGCTGCGCATCCCGCTCGTCATCGCCGACTCCAACGCAGTGCCGGGGGGGGCCAACCGGCTGGTCGCTCGCTTCGCCAGGGCATCGGCCACCGCGTTCCCCGACGTCGCCCTGGCGAGGGCCGTGGTGACGGGCAATCCCGTCCGACCCGAGATATTGGCGGTCGACCGTTCGCCGCCTGGCCGGGCCGCAGCGCGCGCCTCGCTCGGCGTCGAAGCGGGACGGGTGCTCGTCGGCGTGATCGGTGGCTCGCTGGGTGCTCGGCGCATCAACGTGGCCGTCCGCGGCCTGGTCGAGCTGTGGGGTGATCGAAGCGACATCGCCATCCATCACGCCATCGGACGTCGCGACTGGGCGGCCTACGCCGCCGCCATGCCAGAGCTGTCCGACGTCGGATTGGCCTACACCGCGGTCGAGTACGAGGACCGCATGGAGCTGGTCCTCTCCGCCGCCGACGTACTCGTCAGTCGCGCCGGCGGCAGCACCTGCGCGGAGCTCGGCGTGACCGGAGTGCCCGCGGTGGTGGTGCCGCTGCCGGGCGCGCCCGGCGATCATCAGACCGCCAATGCACGTCACCTCGTCGCCGCAGGTGCCGCCGTCGCGATCGTGGACGCCGACTGCACGACGGACGCGCTCGCCGCTGCTCTCGGTCCGCTCGTCGCGGACGCAGGCCGGCGCGAGGGCATGGCGGTGGCGGCGCTGTCGATCGGCCACCGCGACGCCGCACAGCGGGTCGCGGCGCTCGTCGAGAGGTACGCACGGCGATGACACGGCCCGCGCTCACTGCGGGCGACCTCGCTCGCCCTCGTCGCATCCACCTCATCGCGATCTCCGGAACAGGAATGAATGCCTACGCGGCCGTTCTTGCCAGCCAGGGTCACCGCGTTACGGGATCCGACCTCGCTCCCAAGCCCGAGATCGTCGAGCGGCTCCGCGCGCTCGGCGTCACCGTCCGGCCCGGCCACTCGGCCGAGAACCTGCCCCCAGACGTCGAGATCGTCGCCGCCTCGACCGCCGTTCCATCCACCAACCCTGAGGCCGTCGAAGCGGTCCGGCGTGGCATCACGGTGCTGCGACGCGCCGATCTCCTCGCCGCCCTGGCGGGGATGCGTCCGACGCTCGCGGTGGCGGGGACTCATGGCAAGACGACGACGACTGCCCTCCTCGCAACCGCTCTCGAAGGCGCCGGCTTGCATCCGAGCTTCGTCGTGGGAGCCACCGTTCTTGGTCTCGACGGCGGCGCCCGTTGGGACCCGGCTGGCGATCTCTTCGCGGTCGAGGCCGATGAGAGCGACGGCACGTTCCTCGAGCTCCCCCGATGCGCCGCGATCGTGACCAACGTCGAAGCCGATCACCTCGCGCACTACGGCGGTGCCTCCGGCTTGTTCGCCGCGTTCGACCGCTTCGCCGCAGAGACGCCCGGACCGCTCGTCGTGTGCGCCGACGACCCCGGCGCCGCCAACCTGCCCGCGGTGCTCGCGGCTCGCAGCCGCCCCGTGTCAACCGGTTTGACGGTCACCACGTACGGCATGACAGCAGCGTCGGACGCGCGGATGCTCGACGTGCACGAGCGAAGGGACAGCGTCGCCTTCACCTTGGCGCTGCCGGATCGTCTCGGAGGCGTTCGAGTGGCCGTGTCGCTGCCGGTCCCCGGTCTGCACAACGCCCGCAACGCTGCTGGTGCGCTGACGTTGGCTGTTGCGGCCGGCGCTTCGCCACTGCGAGCTGGCAACGCACTCGCTCGCTTTGCCGGCGTGGCCCGCCGCTTCCAACACAAGGGCGTGGCCGGTGGAGTTGCGTTCATCGACGATTTCGCGCATCTGCCTGGCGAGGTCTCCCAGGCGATAGCCACCGCCGTCGTGGGGGGTCACCGACGCGTCGTTGCGGTGTTTCAGCCCCATCGCTACAGCCGAACTGAAGAGCTCTCCGCGGACTTCGCTCATGCCTTCGACGGCGCAGACCTCCTTGTGGTGGCCGGCATCTATGCGGCGGGCGAGGCACCGAGGGCTGGCATCACCGGCCGGCTCGTCGCTGACGCGGCGGCGCACGCTCATATGACCTATGTCGAGCGACGCGACGAGCTCGCCGCACACGTCTGTTCGCTGGTGAGGCCGGGGGATCTGTGTCTGACGATCGGCGCCGGCGACGTGGCAGATCTCGCAGATGAGGTGGCTGCGCTCCTTGGCGGTGCGCGATGAGCGCGCCCGGCTTCCGGCGAGCCGCCATCTCCATGACGCGCCAGCTCCTCGACGACATCGTTCGAGTCGACGTACCCATCGGCCCGCTCACGACGTACCGCGTCGGCGGAGCCGCGGCGCTGCACGTAGTAGCGGCGGACAGCGCGGCGCTCGCACGGGTGCGTGAAGCCGTCGTCGCGACTGGCGTGGACGTGCTCATCGTCGGCCGGGGCTCGAACATGCTCATCAGCGACCGGGGCTTCGAAGGCCTGGCCGTTCAGCTCGGGTCGGGGTTCGAGTCGATTGAGATCGAGGAGCCGGACGAGGCCGCCGACGGCGCGCCATGCACGGTCGGTGTCGGCGGGGCGGTGCTGTTGCCCGTGGCGGCGCGCCAGCTCAGTGCGGCTGGCATCGCAGGCTTCGAGTGGGCCGTCGGCGTTCCGGGGTCCCTCGGCGGCGCGGTTCGCATGAACGCCGGCGGCCACGGATCGGACATCGCCGCGTCGCTCATCAACGCAACGATCATCGATCTCGCCGGCGGTCGGAGCGCGACGGTGACGGCGTCCGACATGGGCTTCGGGTATCGGACGTCGTCGGTGACATCCACTGAGGTGGTGTGCGCGGCACGGCTTGGCCTGCACCGCGGAAACGCCAACGCGTCGAAGGCTGCGTTGGCCGACATCGTCGGCTGGCGTCGTGACCACCAGCCCGGCGGCCAGAACGCCGGGAGCGTCTTCGCCAACCCCGAGAACGCCGCCGCCGGTCGCCTCGTCGAGGCGGCCGGAGCCAGCGGCATGCGGATCGGGAGCGCTGCTGTGTCACCCAAGCACGCGAACTTCATCCAGGCGGACCCGGGAGGGTTGGCGAGCGACGTGCTGGCGACCATCCACGCAGTGCGGGCCATGGTGGTCGACCATGGAGGGGTGACCCTGCGGACAGAGCTGAAGCTGGTCGGCTTCACCCTCGCAGAGCTCGGCGACCTTGCGTCGGACCACGTCGCGGACGCCGCACCTTCCGGGGGGCGCGAGTTCGAGCCGGACGGCACGAGATGACCCGGCTGCTCGACCGAATCAGGCCCCCACGCCACGACGACAGCGATGAGGGCCGCGCCAC
>JAYUDU010000096.1:0-6328 GCA_043739605.1 Acidimicrobiales bacterium
GAGGCGGCGGGGTTGCGGGGCCTTGCGGTGTGCTTGAACGGGGGCGCGATCTACGACCTTGAGGCCGGCGTCACGGTATCGATGACCCCCATCGCCGGGACGGTGGCGGCGGCCCTCGTTCGGCGCCTGCGGAGGTCGTTCCCACAGATGCTGTTCGCCTCAGACGCGTTGGCCCGATTCGAGTACGAGCAGGGCTTCTTGACCGAGGAGCAGGAGCGCTGGATCGAGGACAAGATCGCAGTGGAGGATGTGGTGCCCGGCCTCTCCGCAGGCGTGTGCAAGCTCGTCGGGCGCGTCGATGGGGTGCCGTCTGCTGCGCTCGCAACACAGGCCGCCGATGTGGTCGGCACCGACGCACTCCTCACGACGTCCGGCGACTCGTGGATCGACCTGTCAGCACCAGGGGTGACCAAGGCCAGCGGACTCGCCGAGGTGTGTCGCATGCTTGGCGTGGCGCCCGCCGAGGTGGTGGCGTGCGGCGACAACCGGAACGACCTGGAGATGCTGCGGTTCGCGGGGGTGGCCGCCGTCGTCGCCAACGCTCATGGCGAAGCGAAGGCGTTGGCCGATCTGATGTTGCCAGCAAACGTCGACGACGGCGTGGCGCAGCTAATCGAAGCGCTCGTCGCCGCAGATCGGAGCGGCCTGCTTCCACTGACACCATCGTCAGCGGGCTGCTAGAACCCACGTCCATGGACCTCGGACGCATCGGCGTGTGGCAGTTTCAGCTCGACTTCGCATCGCCCGCACAGGCGGGTGAGACGCTCGCAGAGCTCGAGGCGCTCGGCTACGGCACGGTGTGGTTGCCGGAGGCGGTCGGCCGGGAAGCGTTCGTCGCGTCGACGCTCATCCTGAGTCAGAGCTCGAAGATCAAGGTCGCCACCGGCATCGCGAGCGTGTGGGCTCGTGATCCGATGGCCGCCAACGCTGCTCACCGCTCGATCGAGGCGGCGTTCCCCGAGCGCTTCTGCCTGGGCCTCGGCGTCAGCCACGGCTCGTTCGTCGACGCGGTGCGCGGCCACAACTACAACAAGCCCCTCGCGAAGATGGACTCCTACCTCGACGCGATGGACGCTGCGTTCTACATGGCGTTGCCGCCCGCCACCCCAACGACGCGGGTGCTCGCCGCCCTCGGCCCGAAGATGCTCGAGCTGTCCAAGACCAAGGCGCAGGGCGCCCACCCGTACTTCGTGCCGGTGGAGCACACTGCATTCGCCAGAGGCATCCTCGGCGAAGGCCCGATGCTGTGCCCCGAGCAGGCCGTCGTCCTCTCCACCGACGCCGACGAGGCGCGCCGCATCGCCCGTGAGCACATGGCCACCTACCTCGGCCTGCCGAACTACCGGAACAACCTGCTGCGGATGGGTTTCACCAACGATGACTGCGACAATGGTGCCAACGACAAGCTGGTCGATGCCATCGTCGCCTGGGGCGACGAGGAGGCGATCGCCACTCGCATCGCCGCCCATCACGATGCCGGCGCCGATCACGTCTGCATCCAGGTCCTCAGCGGCCGCGGCGTTGAGATGCCCCTGCCAGAGTGGCGCCGCCTCGCCCCGGTCCTCATCGGCTGACGTCGAGCGGCGGGAGCCATCCGTGGGGGTGCCGCGGTCGGGGTGGTGGCGCTGGATAGCCTCGCGTCGGCCCATGCGTTCCCTGCTCCGCTTCCTCATGACCATCGGCGTCGCCGGTGCCGTCCTCGCCGTCGCCATCGTCGGCCTCGGCCCCCCGTGGGACACCGTCACCCACGGGTTGTGGTCCGCCAAACCCGAGCCCGTCGGCGAGCTCGCCGAGCTCTCGGAGCGGTCGATCGTGTACAGCTCGTCGGGCGAGGTCCTCACCACCTTCCAGGCCGAGGAGAACCGCAAACCGGTGGCGCTGTCGGACGTGCCCATCCTGGTGCGTCAGGCCATTCTCGACGTCGAGGACCAGACGTTCTACGAGCACGGTGGTTTCGACGCCAGGTCAGTCGCTCGGGCGTTCTTCACCAACGCCAGCGCAGGCGCAGTACGCCAAGGTGGCTCCACCATCACCCAACAGCTCGTCAAGGCCTCGCTCCTCACTCCCGAGCGATCCTTTGAACGCAAGATCAAGGAGGCGGTGCTGGCAACCCGCCTCGAGAAGCAGATGACGAAGGACGAGATCCTCCAGCGCTACCTCAATCTCATCTATTTCGGCAACGGGTCCTACGGTGTGCAGGCCGCCTCCGAGACCTACTTCGGCATTCCCGTCAGCCAGATCACCGACCCCGCCCAGGCTGCCCTCCTCGCAGGTCTCATCCGCAACCCGCTTGCGAACGACCCGCTCAGAAACCCAGAGCAAGCGCTCGAACGTCGAAACACCGCACTGCAACAGATGGTGGACAGGGGCCACATCTCTGAGCAGCAGGGCGACCAGCTCAAGACGGAGCCGTTGCCAGTAAAGCTAGAGCGGCCGTTGCCAAAGAAGGAATCGTACTTCATCGAAGCCATGAAGCAGCGCTTGCTTGACGACCCTCGCCTCGGCGACACGCCGACCGAGCGCTACAACGCGGTGTTCCGTGGCGGCCTACGCATCAAGACGAGCTTCGACACAGAGATGCAGCGCCAGGCCGAAGAGGCCGCGCGCAATGGTGTGCCGACGGGCAGGGCCAATCGGCTTGGGGCCGTCGCGGCCATGGCGGTCGTCGAACCGGCCACGGGCCACATCAAGGCCATCGTCGGCGGCCCCGGATACGACGATCAGCATCGCTACGACATCGCCACGCAGGGTCGCCGTCAACCTGGCTCGACGTTCAAGATCTTCACGCTGCTTGCGTCTCTCGAAGCTGGGTACGGGGCGGGATCGACCGTCGACGGAAGCGGTCCATGCCAGGTCAGGGGCGAGCGCAAGGCCATCGACAACGCGGGCGACACGATCGGAGGCGGAAGCCTGACGATGGCCGGGGCCACGGCCGGTTCTGTCAATTGCGCATTCGAACGAATGGCAGCGACGATCGGCCTCGATAAGGTCGCAGAGATGGCCAAGCGCCTTGGCCTCAAAGGAAAGATCGAGCTTGTCCCGTCGATGGTGATCGGCTCGGAGGAAGCCACCCCGCTTGAGATGGCGGGCGCGTATGCATCGGTCGCCAACGACGGCGTATACCACCAGCCGACATTCATCGAGGAGATCCTCGACCGGTCAGGCAAGGTCCTCTTCAAGGGCACAGACGAGGGCAAGCGTCTCCTCTCGACGACCGTCGCTCGCACCGCGGCCGAGATCATGAAGGGGGTGTTCCACGGAACGGCCGCATGCTGCCCGTTGGCTGGCCGCCGCCAGGCCGCAGGAAAGACGGGCACGACCAACGACTCCAGCAACACCTGGTTTGTCGGCTACACGCCCCAACTTGCGACAGCTGTGTGGGTCGGCGTGCCTGACGCCAACCAGTCGCTACGCGGTCTCGGAGGCCGCGGGTCTGTCTTTGGCGCTACGTTCGCCGCACCGATCTGGAGGACGTTCATGAACGCGGCACTGGCATCCCAACCCGTCGTCGACTTCCAAAAGGTTGCGCCAAAGGACACGATCAAGAGCAAGCCGTTTAGGCTGCCAAAGGGGGCGTTCATCATCGGGACGACTGCGACAGCCGCCAAACCCAGCGTCAGGGCCCCGTCGGCCCCGGCGAGTGGCACCGGCCCGAGTACGACGATCAAGGGCGGATCGACGTCGAAGCCGCCGACGTCTGACACGACCGGCGATCCGCCGACGTCAAAGAAGACCCCGACGACGACGGCTCCCTGAGATGGCAGCCGACCAACCACAGCTCGCGCTCCTGAAGCTTCAAGAGGTCGACACCGCCCTCGACCGGCTGCGAGCGGAACGCGAGCGACTGCCAGCGCGAGCGGTCCACGCTGCGGCCATTGCCGGGGCTTCGGTCGCGGCGGACGCGCTCCTCAGCGCGACGGCCCATGCTGCCCGTCTTGAGGCCGCGGAGTCCGCGGCGGAGGCCGACCTCGCGAAGGTTGAAGGCCGGGCAGCTTCGCTCGACGCGCACGCCCGCTCTGGCGAGCTCACCGCGGCGCGCGACCTTGAGCGGGTCCAGACCGAGATCGCTCACCTCACGACGAAGGCATCGGAGCTCGAGGATGCAGCCATAGAGCTGCTCGAAGCGCGCGAAGCGGCGGACCTCGGCCGCGCCCTGGCGGTCGAGGCCGTGGCCACCGCCGACGCCGCAGTCGCGGACGCTGCGCAGCACCTCGACGAGGCCGCCGCCGACGTCACCGCGCGCGGCGCAGCGGTGTTCGCCGATCGGCCCGGCGCCGTTGCCCTCGTTCCCGAGCCGCTCCTCGCCGAGTACGAACGTCTGCGGGCGCGGATCGCGGGCGGCGTCGCCGTCGCCAAGCTCGTCGCAAATCAGTGTCAGCCCTGCTTCATGCAACGCTCACCGCGTGACGTCGACCGGTTCAAGGCATTGGGTCCTGATGTGATCGTTCGCTGTGAGGAGTGCAGCCGCATCCTCGTTCGGCCGTAGTTTCCTCGTCATGCTGCTCTGGTTTGCGGGGCTGTCCTTCGCCTGCACCGTGGCGGTGTTCCGCGACGCCGCCATCGACCACCGCCTGGTTATGGCCGCGGCATCGCTGCCGGCCGTGTTCGATCTTGCCTTCGGCGGCGTCCGGTTCCTCCACACGATCGCCTGCCCAGTGCTCGTCCTGAGCTTCGTCATGGTCGCGACCCATGGGCATCGGACACTGCGCCGTCAGCTGCTCGCAGTTCCGATCGGGCTGTTCTGGAACCTCGTGCTCGACGGCATGTGGACCTCGACGAGGCTTGTCGCGTGGCCGGTCTTCGGGTTCGGGTTCCCTCACGAGCAGCTGCCCCTGCTCGGCCGTTCGGTGGGGCTGCGTGTCGCCATGGAGCTGGCAGGTTTGGTCGTGTTGCTCGGCTGCATCAGGAGGTTCGACCTGACCGAGGCTGCCAACTGGCGGCGTTTCGCGACGTTGGGCCGTCTCGATCGCGCGCTGGTCGGGCCATCGGGCAGATGATCCACCTCGTGCGCCACGGGCGTACCGCGGCGAATGCTGCGGGGCTGCTCCTCGGACGCCTCGACCCGCCGCTCGATGACGTGGGGGAAGGCCAGGCGTCGGCGCTCGCCGCTGTTCCCGCGTTGGCCGCGGCCGAGCGCGTCATCTCAAGCCCACTTGCTCGGTGCCGGGCCACTGCCGCCGCGATCGCAGCCACTGCGGCTGTCGAGGTGGAGATCGACGATCGCTTGATCGAGCTCGACTACGGCGACTTCGACGGTCGCCCGTTGACCGACGTGGCCCCCGAGATGTGGGCGCGCTGGCGTGCCGACATCACGTTTGCGCCCCCGCGGGGCGAGAGCATCGCCGACGTGGGGCTGCGTGTCCGTGCTCTGATGGACGAGCTCGTTCCGGGTGCGGTCGGGGCCGACATCGTTGTCGTGTCGCACGTGTCGCCGATCAAGGCGGCGTTGGCGTGGGCGCTCGGCGTCGGCGATGAGGTTGCCTGGCGCATCCGCCTCGATCCGGCGTCGATGTGCCGGCTCGCGGTGGTGGGCGGACGCCCGTCGGTGCACGCGATGAACCATGTCCCGGCGGGTCTTGGGTGATGGACTTGAATGTCGCGAGCCTGCTGCTCGCATTGATCGCGATTGCTGTCACTGTGCTCGGGTTTGGGGTCCAGATGTGGGAGAAGCGCCGCCACGCCGAGGCGCCGATCAGGTGCAGGCCCGCCTCGTCGACCGCGAGGCACCTGCCGCCGAGGTGGAGGAGCTGCGGGAGCGCCTCGCGTCCGAGGACGGGCGCTCAGCGAGGGTCGAGGCCTCCACGGGAGCTGGTGAGCCGAGCGGGATCTGGGCGGTGCAACTGGTCAACCACGGGCGGGCGACGGCGCGTGGGGTGAAGGTCGAGATCCTCGACTTCGGGGGTCCCCGGGCGCCGGAACTACAGCGCTACGGGGTGCGCGACCTCGCTCCCCAGGCATCGACGTGGATCGGCGTCGAGTAGTTCAACGCTGAGGGCATCGTCGTCGACATGCGCTGGGATGACGACCGCGCCGGTGCCCAACACTCCGCGCCCCAACCCCTCGCAGGCCCCTGGGCCGCCTCCACCGAACACTGACGCGTCGAGCGGCGATGGCAGCGTTTGTGGCGGTGGGTCTGGTCTGTAGGCGGGATTCTGTTCGCCGGCCGGTTGCCCGGTTCGACGTGGTGACCATCCATCTCTGCGGTCTACCCGGGGGCAATGGGCGGGCCGCCCGCCCCCTGTTCGACCTTGCTCCGAGTGGGGTTTGCCGAGCCGCCCCGGTCACCCGGGACGCTGGTGCGCTCTTACCGCACCGTTGCACCCTCACC
>JAYUDU010000097.1:0-14964 GCA_043739605.1 Acidimicrobiales bacterium
CCGGCCAGCTGGTCCCACCGCTCCTTGACGCGGGGGAACAACTCGAGGACGGTATCGATGCGGGCCTGCAGTGTCTTGGGGTCCTCCTTCGCGTACAGCCAGGTGCCCGCCCTGAAGTGCTCGGCCACCGTCAACGTCGGGAAGCACGCCTTGCCCCCGGGCACCTGCACGATGCCGGCCTTCGCGCACGTGACGGGGTCGGCGCCGGTCATGTCCTTGCCGTCGAAGATCACCCGGCCCGCCTTGGGCTTCACCAAACCGGAGACCGCCTTCAGCAGAGTCGACTTGCCGGCTCCGTTGGTACCCAGCAGCGCGACGATCTCGCCGCGCCCGATGTAGACGTCGACGCCGAAGAGGATCTGGACCTGCCCGTACGACACCTCGACCGCTTCGCAGAGGAGCATCGGGTCGCTCGGCCCAGTCCTCGGCCCGGTCGCGAACTCCGCGGCCGACGGCGGCGGCATGGTCGGGTCGGGGGGAGCGGCCGGTCCGGCCGACGTTGAGAAGCGGTCGCGCAGGCGCAGCGCCATGGGTTCGGGGTTCCTCTGGGTGCGCCGGTCGCTCAAGCGACCGGCAGGGGCTGGAGTTGGTCGCCGGCCGACGGCGGGGAGGCCTCGTCGACGCGCAGGTGCTCGTGCCACGGCGCGTCCTCGGGGGGCAGCACGACGTGGCAGACCGGGCACTTCACGACCGTGCCGAGGACGGGGTGCTCGATCGCCTCTGCGGCCTTGCCGGCATGGGCGATGACGTCGTTCTCGTCCGCGTCGTCGCCGCCCGCCGTCGCAGCCACGACGCGACGATCCGCCACCAGCGACGGCACGAGGATGCCGCGGCGCTCGGCGACGACCCTCAGGTAGCGGTCGCGGAGCCCGTAGGCGAACTCGGCCAGGCCGCCGGGCAGGACGACCAAGATGACGAGGAGGCCGACCGAGGACGCGAACAGGGACAGGGTCGTGCCGCCGAAGATCCGGATCGAGTTGAAGATGACCGATCCGGCGACGGCCCCGGCGATGCTGGACAGCCCGCCGATCACGGCGACGGTGAAGACGAAGATCGACGGCACGACGCCGTACGTCGAGTGGTCGATGCTCTGCTGCTGGTAGGCGTACAGCACGCCTGCGGCGGATGCGATGCCACCGGAGATGGCGAAGGCGGCCAGCTTGGTGCGGGCCAGGTTGATGCCGTAGGCCGGGGCAGCTCTGCTGTTGTCTCGCACCGCGATGAGCACTCGACCGCTGCGGTTCTTTCGGAAGCTGCGCGCGGCCAGGATGGCGAGCAGCAGAAACGAACAGCACAGGTAGTAGAAGGTGCGCTCGTTCGACAGGTCGATCCGGTCGAACAGCAACGGTCGCTCGATGCGGGCGTTGCCGGACGGGTCGGGTCCGAGGTTGCGGAAGATGATGTACTCGGGCCGGAGGCCGAAGTCTTCGACTGCGGACGCGAAGGCCAGCGTGATGACAGCCAGGTAGAGGCCTTGGATGCGAAGCGCGGGGATACCGAGCAGGACCGACACGAACGCCCCGAAGGCGATGCCGACGATGAGGGCGGTGAAGAAGTCGACGTTGTGCCGGTTGGCCAAGCCACCGGTCACGAGGGCGGCGCATCCCACCAGACCAAAGTGACCGAGCGATATCTGCCCGGCCCAGCCGGTGAGGATGACCAAGGACACGGCCACGATGGCGCCCATCGGGATGAGCGTGAGCTTGCCCCACTGCGCCTCACCGACGAGGTACGGCGCGCCGAGAGCCAGAGCGGCGACCATGACGCCGAGCACGGCGCGCGGCATCCACACCTCGGGGAGCGACCGCAGCTCGGCGGGGATGGGCCGGAACTCGCGGATGGTCTGGAAGGTGAGCGACCCGACGTCGTTGGCCCGGCCACCGCTCTTGCGCTGCAGCAGGAGGGCGCCGAGGATGACGAGGAAGCCCATGGCGGTCGCGAGGGACGACTTGCCGGTGGCGGCCACGACCGCCTGCTCCAAGATGCCGACGGCGACGCCCGCTGCCAGCGCGATGTCGAGGCGGTCCATCTTCGCGATGGTCGCCGCCGCGAGCGCGTAGATGAGGACGCTGACGCCGAGGGTGCCGTCGACGGGGATGATGCCGAGGGACGAGCGGAGGTAGATGGCCAGGGCTGCAAGCACCGACGCCAGGACCCACGCCACCGTGCCGACCAGCTTGACGGGGATGCCGAGGAGGCTGGCCCTGTCAGCGTTCTCCGCCGAGGCCCGCACCGCGATGCCCATTCGGGTTCGCTTGAAGAAAAGGCTGAGCCCGACCGCGACCAGGCCGGTGAAGGCAAACACGGCCACCTCGTTGCCATCCAGCAGCGTCGCCCGCGACACCCCTGAGGTGTACTTGATGTCGACCCAGTTGCCCCACGGCGTCGGCAGCGTCGTTCCGAGCGACTCGGTCTTGCCCAGCGCGGCCCTGACCTTCAGGTTGAGGAAGGCGAGGAGCTGCGACAGCCCGATCGTGGCGACCGTGAGGATGAGGCGTGGAGCTTTGGAGAACCGGCGGATGATCCCGAACTCCAGCACGGCGCCGAGGACGGCGCCGAGGACGAGCGCGGCCGGGAAGCACACGGCGAACGGCACGCCCTTGATGACCTGGACGAGAACCATCGACAGGCCAGAAAGAGCGCCGAGGCCGCCCGCGGCGAAGTTGATGATGCGGTTGGTCCGGTAGACGAGGATGATGCCGATGGCCAACAGGCCGTAGAGGGCCCCAAGTGCACCCCCCTTGAACAGCAGCTCGTGCGCAGGCGAGAATGCCAGCTCGATGACCGCGAGGAAAGCGACGATCGAGCCGGACCATTTGATGACGAGCGCCCGCGGCGAACGATCGTCGGCCAGCCGGGCGACGATCGCGGCTGGCGCGGCGCGTGAGGTCAGGGTGTTCGCCATGTCGGTCTGCTCTGCGCCCTACGGGAAGAGCGGCTTGTTCAGCTCGCCTGCGGGGAACTGACCGGGCACGTACCGCCGACCGTCCATGTTGACGCTCGTCCCCGGCTTGCCGTTGTAGGTCGACGCCTTGTTGGGGTCCCAGTAGACCCGGCTCACGTCGGAGTGCCAGGTGGTCCGGCCGCCGGCGAAGCTGAGGGTGGCGAAATCACCCTTGATGGGCGCCATCTTCTGGGCCGCGTTGTACATGTTGGTCGGCGTGAGGTTGGGGCCGGTCGCCTGGACGAGCTGGGCGATCATGGTGAGGTATTCCAGGCTCTGCGCCGCGGACTTGAAGGGCGCACCGGTGCGGCCCGACGCCTGCCATGTGCGGGCGGCAACGTTGCTGCTCGGGTCCTCCTGGAGGCCGAGCTGGCTGAAGCCGAACCCGTTCTTCCAGGTCTTGGCCTGGTAGCTCTGGCCCGCAGCGTCGGCGTCCATGTAGCCGCTGCCGGTGAGGAAGCGCTCTGGGTAGTACTGCTGGCCGTCCTCGGCGGCCTGGCCGATCTGGGGAGCAACCAGGTCGCACGTGAGACAGATCTCGGTGGTGACGCTGGCCTGGCGCATCTTGGCGATGTAGGCCGCCGTCTGCTGGCCCGCGGTGCTGATGTCCTGAGCGTAGTAGTACTCGGCCGCCACGACGCCGTTGCACTGGCTGGCGAACAACGACTTGAACAGGTCACCCGCCGCCTTGTTCTCGGTGTCGTCTGGCGAGATGAGCCCAAACTTTCGCACCGAGGCCTGGAGCGTCGCGTCGCCCGCGTACTTCGCCTTGAACCCGTTGAGCTCCTTGCAGGCGTAGTCGGCCGCCAGCTGGGCGATGGTGGTGCCGTCGATCTGGACGTCGTAATAGAACGGCTTCCAGGTGTTCTGGAACTTCTGGCTGAAGTGCCATCCACCGGCGACCGGCACCTTGTCTGCCGCGGCCTCAGCGAAGAACGGCGACGCCACCGAAGTGTTCCAGGTGATGTAGTACGGGTTCTTTGACGAGATGATCTGGCGAACCTCGTTCCTGAGGCAGCCGTAGTCCGGCGGGATCGTTTCGCAGGTCCCCTGGAACAGCTCGATGTCGAACTTGCGGCCATAGGTCTCGTAGTGGGCGTTCATGAACGTCTGGACGGTCGTGAGCCAGTCCTTCTCCTCGTCGAACGACACATAGGCGTTCTGAGCCTTGAGGATTGTGTTCACCGCGTCGGAGCCCTTGCCGTAATAGACGACCACCTTGATCTTGTCTGCGGTCACGCCCTTGTAGGTGGCGCCGCCGTTGTTGCCGGTGAACTTCGGCGTGCACGCCGGGGCCGATGGGTCGATCTTCGGGTCGAACTGGCGGCCGCCGACGCAGTGGGAGGTGTCACCCCCCGCAGGGGCTGTCGTGGCCGTCCCCGTGCCGCCGCCACCGCCTGTGGTGCGGCTGCCGGTGCTGGCGCCGCCGCCGGTGCCGGACGAGCCACCGGTGCCGGTGGCGCCGGGCGTGCCCGAGCTACCGCTCCCCGTCGTCGTCGCAGTTCCGGGGCCGAGGTCGGTCCCGCCGACATCGCCGCCGGGGGTGATGGCGTCGGTCCCTCCCGCCTGTTGGGTCGGCGACCCGGATCCAGTCGTCTCAAGTGCCGTAGCCGTGTGTGCCTTCGAGGGCACGAGCAGGATGATGAGCAGCTGCACCGCGGCCAGAGCGGCGAGCGGCGCATAGCGGCGGGCAAGGTTGGTGCGTTGCATCGTGGTTCCTCCCCTCCGCAGCCCTAGCCTCGGAGTGGGGTCATTGTGACCGATGGCACATGGGAAGGTCAGATCACCCACCCAACTTTCCGATCGTCGCCCGATTTGCCAGACGGATCGACCCCAACTCGACCGGCGGTCAGTATGCGAGCGCCGGGCTGTTCCGGCCTGAGCAGGCGACGACCGCCTAGGTCGGACGATCCGCGAGGTCCTCGAGGGCCGAGACGACGGCGGGCAGCAACGCCCGTTCGCCGGCCGGCAGCCGTGTGATGCGCCCGACCAAGATGGCGGTGCGCTCCTCCCAGATGGTTGACAGCGCGTGGCGCCCGTCGGCCGAGAGCGCCACCAGCGTGGCCCGAGCGTCCTCCGGATCGCCGCGGCGCTCGACCAGACCGAGATCGACGAGACCGGCAACGATGCGCGTCAGCGTCGGCGGTGCGACAGCCTCCCTGGCGGCAAGATCCGAAAGCCGAACAGGCTCCAGTTTTTCGACGCTCTGGAGCGCAGACAGCTGCGACGCGGTGAGACCACCCATCGTCTGCTGGCGCATCTGGCGGGCCAGCCTGGCGACGACGAGCCGGAGCCGAGCCGCCAGCTCGATGTCTGGGCTCGCGGCGCCGGGGACCGAGTGCAGGCGGTCCGGTTGCACGCCAACAGTGTGCACGCTCTGGCATGCGCCGTCGCGCACGCTGCGCTCGGTAGGTTGCCTGCATGGCGACGGCGACGGACGCACCCGCCCCCTCGTCAACGCGACCGGTTGCGGTCATCGCCATCGATGCTGGCACCACAAGCGTTCGCGCCCTCGCATTCGACGCCGCCGGTCGCATCGTGGCCATCGCACAACGGCCACTCACCCAGCACTTCCCGGCCGCCGGCTGGGTCGAACACGACGCAGCAGAGATCTGGACCCTGTGCGACGCCTGCCTCGGTGAGGTGACCGCGCAGCTGGCCGCCAGCAACCACGCCGTCGCGTCGATCGGCATCACCAACCAGCGCGAGACCGCGGTTGCGTGGGACCGAGCGACGGGGCGCCCGCTCGGGCCCGCCATCGTCTGGCAGGATCGGCGCACCGCCGGCCGCTGCGACGACCTGGCGGCCGCAGGGTCCCTGGCGATGGTGCGCGAGCGCACCGGCCTCGTCCTCGATCCGTACTTCAGCGCGACGAAGTGGGCGTGGCTGCTCGCAGAGGGGGGCGTGGCCAACGGCCCAGACCTTGCGCTCGGCACCGTCGACGCCTGGATCCTGTGGAACCTCACTGGCGGCGCAGGCGACCGGGCAGCGGGGGTGACGCGGGGCGTTCTGGCCACCGACGTGTCGAATGCCAGCCGGACCTCGCTGCTCGACATTCGCACGGCGGCATGGGACGAAGAGCTGTGCGAACTCTTCGGCGTGCCCATCGCCGCGCTCGCACAGGTCCGTCCGTCCTCCGGCCGATTCGGCGTAGTAGCAGCCGGCCGTGCCGTCGCAGCAGGCACTCCGGTGTCTGGCATCGCAGGCGACCAACAGGCAGCATTGTTCGGCCAAGCCTGCTTCGCGCCCGGCCAGACCAAGAACACCTACGGCACCGGCTCGTTCCTGCTTGCGAACGTCGGGACGGTCTGTCCTGGCGAGGCCGAAGGCTTGCTCACCACCATCGCGTGGCAGCTTGGCGACGGCCCCGTCACCTACGCCCTGGAGGGGTCGATCTTCGTCACGGGCGCAGCCGTGCAGTGGCTACGCGACGGCCTGGGCATCATCGACGAGGCCGCTGGCGTCACCGCCCTGGCGTCGTCGGTTGCCGATGCCGGCGGCTGCGTGGTCGTGCCGGCCTTCACCGGGCTTGGCAGTCCGTGGTGGGATCCGTACGCACGAGGAGCGATCTTCGGCCTCACCCGTGGCGTCGGCCGGGCCCACATCGCCAGGGCCGTCCTCGAGTCGATGGCGTTCCAGACCCGCGACGTCGTCGAGGCGATGGCGGTCGCGGCCGGTCTCAACCTGGACGTGCTGCGGGTCGACGGCGGCGCCGCCGCATCGCAGCTCCTGCTCTCATTGCAGGCCGATCAGCTCGGCGTGCCGGTGGCGCGAGCTGCGACGCCAGAGGCGACCGCGCTCGGCGCCGCCTGGCTCGCCGGACTCGCCGAGAGCGTATGGCCGGACCTCGACGCCCTCGCGGCCATGTGGTCGAGCGATGCGGCCGTCGTCCCGAGCCAGGACAGGGCCGCAGCCGACGCGTCACATCAGCGGTGGCTCAGCGCCGTCGCCCGGTCACGCCGCCTCGCGGCCGCAACACCGCCAGTTCCAAGACCCTCCATCACGCCCGAACGAGCCGCGCCATGAGCGACCCCGCACCCGAGCCGAGCCGGCCAGCTACGTCCGTCCTCGTGACGGCGATCACCCACGAGGGTCGAGTCCGCGTGGCCAACGAGGACGCCATCGTCGTCGGCTCGTTCGTCGCGACGGCCCCCTTCGTCGAACCGGCGGTCATCCACTACACCGACCGCACCGAGCCGTTGGTCCTTGCTGTCATCGACGGTCTTGGCGGCCACGAGGCCGGGGAGATCGCCTCCGGCATCGTCGGCCGCTTCTTGGCCGACGTCGGCTCGACGCTTGATGGTCCAACGGTGCTGGCAGACGCGGTGCGGCGCGCCAACCTGGCTGTCTTCGCGGCCATGGAGGCGCCGCCCGGTGCGTGGGGCATGGGCGCGACGCTCGTCACGGCCGCGATGGTTGGCACCACGCTGTGGGTCGCCAACGTCGGCGACGCCAGGGCCTACATCCTTGAGGCCGGCGGCGCGTTGATCCAGATCACCGACGACGACAGCGTCGGGGCGGGCGCGTTCGAGGGCGCCAGCACCGGTTCCTCCGCACAGATCACCCAGTGCCTCGGCGGCGCACTCACCCCCGTCGCCCTCGACGTTCACCTCGTCGAGGTCACGCTGGATCCGGCCGACGCCATCGTCCTGTGCTCCGATGGCCTCACCGACATGGTCGAGCTCGAAGAGCTCCAAGCATCGGTCGTCCCCGGCGACGACGCTGCCACCGCCGCGGCGTGGTTGGAGGCGGCGTTGCAGGCCGGCGGCCGCGACAACGTCTCCATCGTCATCGCCCGCGTCTGAGCGAGCTTCACGCGGCCGCCTTGAGGCCGAACGGATGCGTCCCACCGGTTCGGCCGCGGCGGCTCGGCGGCGTGCCTTCGCTCTCGCCACAGCACGACCTGGTGGCCGTCATCTCGGCGACAGCCTCGGCGCGCACGCGGCCACGACCAACGCGGACGGCGCACCCACGCCACCGTGTGCCAGTCGGCCGTCTCCATCGCGCGGGCGCCAAGACGACCGTCTGGCACACGCTCAGACTGCCCACCTCCGACGACGCGGCGATCTCGGCGCGATCCTCAGCCGGCGACCGAGGGGTGCGCCGCGACCGTGGTGCGCATCACGAGCTCGGCCCAGCGGCTGTCGGCGATCCGCGTGAGTGCTGCGAGCTGACGGCGTTCGCGGGCCCGGAACGGCCGACCGCGGCGGCCGAGGACGAGCGCCAGGTCGGCGGCGCCGAGTGATGCCCACGCAACGTCGTCCGGGCCGCACTCCCCCGCCGCCACGCGGGTGCTCGACCGGCTGCCGGCCACGAACGCGCCGAGCCACGGCGTCGGCGGCGTCGCGCCGACGGCTGCGAGCGGAACGGGGGCGTCGAGGTCGATGACGGCCGCCCACTCCGCTTCAAAGTCGTTACACCCGTGGTTGGCAAGCTCTTCGAGGAGATCCTCGACCCGCTGACAGTCGACGAGGACCGCCGCCGTCTCGAGCGCATCGAGGCGAGGGTCGTGCAGCTTGTCCGGGACCGGCCGGACGTCTTCGACATCGACGCCGTCGACCTGGCCGACCTCCGCAATGAGCAACGGCACCAGGTCGGCGTCCGGCAGGTCGATGATCAGCTCGTCGATCGCCCTGCCACCTCCCCGCTCCAGGATGTCGATGCCGATGAGGTCACCCCGCACCGCGCCGATGCGACTGGCCACCGCGCCGAGCGCGCCGGGGCGGTCAGGAACCCAAACGCGCAACGCAAAGCTCGGCACAACGATCACCGTACGCGTGCAATGTGACGCGTTCGTTTCACCGCCGCTCGCGCCGCATGAAGCTCGCGCTCTGCGCGTACGCGTCGTTCGTTCGGCGGGTGCGAACAAAGGTGCGCCATCTCCGCATCCCGAGCCCGCCCTATCCCCAACTTGTTCGCAGCCCGCGTAGAACTGGCGGACAACGCGAACTGGCCGACCGCCGCCAATCCTCGCCGGCCTTGCGTTTCATGACCTTTCTATGCATTATCTGTGTATGTCGAACGTCACTGAGGCTGCCCTTCGATGGGAACGTGCCACGCATGTCACCCGCCGCCAACACGGCCTCATCACCACGCAGCAGCTCAACGCGGCCGGCTTTGCGAACACGGCCATCCACCTGCTCGTCAAACGGGGCCGCCTGCGACGGGTGCATCGCGGCGTCTTTGAGATCGCCGGACAGGCACCATCCTTCGATCGTCTGACGCTGGCGGCGGTCCTTGCGTCTGGCGACGGGGCCATGATCTGCGCCGCAAGTGCGATCCATCTCCACGACCTCCCGGGCCTTGTCAGCCAGGATGGCATCCACGTGCTGCGTTCCTGGCACGCCAAGGGCCGTCACGTAGGCGTGCGAGTGCACCGCAGCCGCCTCATCGTCCCCGCCGACCGGGCCACCAAGCGCGGCATCGCTGTGGTGAGCGTCAGTCGGGCGATCGTCGACGTCTCCGGGCACCCCGCGGTCGACGATCGCATGCTCGAATGGATGGTCGACGTCGCTCGCCGACGCGGGCTCAGCCTCGACGCACTTGATGCATGTGCGGCGCGACTCGGTCCAGGGCCCGGCCGGCGACCTGGCCGGGTGCGCTCGCTCGTAGAACGCCGCCAGGGCACGAACCCGGCCGAGAGTCCGCCCGAGTTGTGGGTGGCGCAGGTTCTGGAAGACGCTGGATATGGCCGTCCGCAGCTCGCTATCCCCGTCGTCACCCCGGGCGGCCAGCACTATCGGATCGACGGCGGTTACCTCGACTGCCTCTCCGGATTCGAGTACCAGAGCTGGCAGGAGCACGGCAACGGGATGTGGCTGCCTTTTCACGCTGACCCTGAGCGCGCCGGACGTCTCAAGATGATGGGCTGGGATCTCACGTCGATCACCTCCGAGACCTCCGCTGCCACGATCGTCGCCGTCATCGGCGCTGTCGTTGAGCGCCGACGCCGGGCGATCACCCGAGGCCTGTCCCCCATTGATTCGGTCTGAACGACCAAATCGGGGACAACCGCATCGCGGGAGTCACCGCTGTCCCCCCTATGTTCGGCCCGCTCGAACGAACGCCGCGTACGCGTCAACGCGGGCGGCGGGGTCTGGCGTCGGGGCCGCTGTAGGCGAGGGCGGCGTTAGGCGTCGGCGATGATGAAGAGGAGGTCGACGGCGCAGGCGACCTTGCCCGCGACGGTGGCGGTGCCGGTGCCCTTGCCGGCCCGGGACGACAGTTGGCCCATCACCACGTCGAGCTCGAGGGTGTCGCCCGGCACCACCTGCCTGCGAAAGCGGGCGCGGTCGATGCCACCGAAGAGCGGCAGCTTGCCGGCATAGTCAGGGTGCGCCAAGAGCGCGCAGGCGCCGACCTGCGCCAACGCCTCGACCATCAACACCCCCGGCGTCGTCGGACGACCAGGGAAGTGGCCGGCGAAGAACGCCTCGTCGCCGGTAAGGGTCCAGCGACCCTTGGCAGACACGCCAGGCACGATCTCGAGGAGCTCATCCACAAGCAGGAACGGCTGGCGGTGCGGGAGGATCTCGTCCGGACGGGGCAGGGTCACGGCCCTACCCTCGCACGGCGAAGCGGGGCTCCGGTCGACCGACGACGCCGAGGCCGTCGATGGCCAGCAGTGCGCCGTCGAGGTCGCCGTCGCCGCCAATGCTGACCACGAAGAGCCGGTCGAGGTCGGGGCCACCGAACGTCACGTCGGTTGGGTTCAGGGTCGGCACCGCGAGGGTGCGATCGAGGCCCGCGGGAGTGAAGCAGGCGAGCTGCCCGCCGCCGACGAGCGCAGCCCAAAAGCCGCCATCGGCGTCGAACGTGGCGCCGTCGGGCATCCCGGCGAGGTCGGTGGTGTCGCCGAACACCGAGCGCGGGCCGACGGTGCCGGTTGCGCGGTCGTACGCGTACGACCAGTAGACGGCCGAGGTGTCGCCGATCACGAGCGTCGAGGCGCCCTCGAGCACGGCCGCGTTGGGCCCGTTGGTGTTGGCCACGTCGTCGTCGAGCAGTGCCCAGCCATCGGTCGCGGAGAACCGCCACGCAGAACCCGGCGCGGGGCGGACGTTGAGCGTGCCCGTGATGATGTTGCCGTCGAGGTCGGCGCACGCATCGTTCGCCCGCTTCCCCAGGGCCTCTGGGTAGGCGGCGAGCAGCGACGACGTGCCCGCATCAACATCGACCAGGTGCAGTCCATCGTCGAGCACGGCGACGAGGCGGCCGTCGTCGGTGGGCACCAGGCCGGTCGGCATCGACGGCGTCACGAAGGTGTGCAACCGGTCGCTGCCGTCCTCCAGCCAGTGGATGCTTGAGCCCATGCAGTCGACGAACAACAACCGCGTGCGCTGCTCGTCCCAGACGAGGCTCTCGCCCCAGGCCAGCGCGAACGAACCGATGCGGGTGATCTCCACGCGGGCCCTCAGCTGGCGCCGACGAGCGCTGCGGGCGCCGGCGCGATGGGTACGACGTGCGCCTCGGGGGCCGCACCAGCGGTGGCGGCCTCGGGGTCCTTGCGCTTGCAGTACACATCGACGTAGGTCTGCTCCGACAGCTCGCGCAGTTCGTACATGATCTCGTCGGTGATCTCTCGGAGCGCGAAGCGGTCGTCGAGGCGATCGGCATAGCGGGAAGCGAAGTCCATCGGCGCCGAGAGGCGGATGGTGACGGGGACGAACGGGTTGGGCATCAGCTGGCCGATGGGCTGGGCCTCCTTGGTGCCGATCATCGCGGTGGCGATGACGGGAGCGCCGCTGTGGAGGGCGAGCCGAGCGATGCCGGTGTGGCCTCGGTAGAGGCGACCGTCTGGGCTGCGGGTTCCCTCTGGGTAGATGCCGAAGACCCCGCCTGCGGCGAGCACTGCCCCGGCCGCGGCGAGGGCGCCTTCGCTGGCACTGCCACCCTCGCGGCGAATGGGAATCTGGCCGATGGCTCGGAAGATCCACGCGGTCTTCGGATCGTCGAAGTACTCGGCCTTGGCCACGAACGTGACCCGCCGCTTGAGCACCATCGGCAGGAAGATCGAGTCGCAGAACGAGACGTGGTTGCTGGCGAGGATGACAGGCCCGTGCGTCGGCAGATGCTCCATACCCTCGACGCGCACGCGGTAGAAGGCCCGCAGGATCGGGGTCAGCGTCCACTTCAGCAACCAGTACGCCATCGCCGCCGGACCTTATGCGCACCCAGGCCCGAGCGCCGCCACGATGTGCGCGCATCCGCCGGCGAGTCTCCTTGACCGAGCGGTCAAGTGCCCGTAGGTTCGCCAGCCGTGCCGGCACCCCCCCCCGATGGCTCGCCGCTTGTCGCGCCGACCGCCACCGAACGTCGTCTCACGCCCCGCGGCCGCGATCGCAAGCGACAGCTGATGGACGCAGCCGCCCGACTCTTTGCGGAGGGCGGCTACCACCCGACCTCTGTGGCCGAGATCGTCACCCGCCTCGGCGTCGGCAAGGGTGTCTTCTATTGGTACTTCGCCTCGAAGGAGGAGTTGTTCCTCGCCATCCTCAAGGAGACCCAGCAGAACCTGCGCCGGGCGCAGTACGCCGCGATCGGCCTAGAGCCAGACCCCCTGCGGCGCATCGAGACCGGCATAGAAGCCTCCATGCGCTGGCTCGACGAAAACCGCCACCTCACCAAGCTGGTGGCCTTCGCTGCAACCGACGAGCGGTTCGCGCCAGCGCTCCGCCGGGGCGCCAAGATCGCGGCTGCTGACGTCGAACGTCACCTCCGCGATGCCATCGACGAGCGCCGCATCCCCGACGCAGACCCGAGCGTCCTCGCCCTTGCCATCCTTGGCGTCACCGACAGCCTGGCGCGGGTCATGCTGTACGAGCGCGGCGACGACCCCGCGCGGGTCGCGGAGGCGGCCATCGCCTTCTGCCGCGAGGGCCTGGCCGCAACGGCGAGCCTCGCCCGCGCGTAGGGCGCTACGGGCCAGCGAGCCCACCGGGCACGTTGCTCAGCTGGACAGCGTCGACCTCGCCGACCGCCCGGGCGATGCCGAGGAACGGATCGCCGTCGCCCTTTTGCGCCAGCCAGCCGTCTGCGCTGGCGTTGCCCTTGTTGACCTTCTCTGGTTGTGCGCGGTCCTCGGGCGATGCCACGGCTACGTCGGTGCTGCCGATCCCGAGGAGGCCGCCCTGAGAACCCTGCACGCGGATCGGGAAGTGCAGGTCGCCGACGGTGAGCGCTGCCCCGCCCTGAGCGCCGGTCGAGAGACGGGTGCGCACAGGCTGCGTGAGACCGGCAATCGTCAACCCGGTCACGTTCACCGGGACCTTGCCGT
Organism: Acidimicrobiales bacterium; assembly: GCA_043739605.1. Taxonomy (GTDB): domain Bacteria; phylum Actinomycetota; class Acidimicrobiia; order Acidimicrobiales; family JAUJNH01; genus JAYUDU01. Next base: position 13,221 of record JAYUDU010000097.1, read on the forward strand.
TGTTGCGGTTGAAGGAGATCGCCGCCTCGAGCACCCCGAGCACGGAGTTGGTCGAGGTGCCTTGCAGTTGGCCGACCTCGGTCACGTCGGTGCGGAAGGAGCCGTTCTGCGCCAGGCCACGCCGAGCGTTGATGGTTGCCCAGGCCGAGGTCACCTCACGGAACGTCGTGTCGGGCGCCTTGGCGATGGAGGCGTCAAGGCCCGTCCGAACCGCCTGGGCTCGGTCGATGCGGGGATCCACCAGCCCGGGTATCGGCTGAGCGGCCAGGACGGCCACGTCGTCGGACGTGAAGGTGCGCATGCTCTGCTTGGCTTGGTGGAACTGGCGCACCGCATCACGGTTCGACGAGAGCTGACCCTGGTGCTGGGCATCGATGAAGTCTGCGAGCTTGGCCTGCGTGGTGCTGGGCGATACGGCGTTCTTCACGACGTCCTTGCCGATCTTGACGGCGGCGTCGAACGGCTGGGTGACCGCGCCGTCGATCACGGCGCCCTGGACGTTGCTGGACACGAGGTTCGGCAACGCCGAGAGCGCCACCTTGGTGCCGGCCTCAGCCGCAGTGCGGAGCGACGTGGTTGCGGTGCCGAGCGTCTGATCGATGACCAGGTTGGCCCCTTTGATGACGAGATCGCCGAGGAGACCCGGTTGGTTCGTCTCGATGGCGCCCATGTCCTGGCGAAACCGACTGAGCGACTGCGCCTGGGTGTCGAGGAGCAGGCCATACCGTTCGTCGATCTCATCAAACGTCGACTCGAGGAGCGGGTTGAAGAACAGGTTGCCGAGGTTGGGCGTCGGCGGCGTCACCCCGCCGCCGCCGCCGCCTCCGCCGCCGCCACCACCTGCGTTGAGGGCGTCGTCGAGGGCGTGCATCGTCTTCGGGCCGGCGTCGCCCGGCCGTCGTTCGATGCCGTGCTGGCTCTGGAACTCGCCGACGACGGCGGAGGTGCCCAAGCCCCATGCTCCATCGAACGCACCGTCTGCACCCTGGCTGTTGCCGGGGGTGAATCCGACGGCGTCAAGTGCCTGTTGCATGACTGCGACGCTGCGTTGGGGTCCGCCGGGGTGAAGCGTGTTGCCGGCCGCAGCTGCGACGATGCGGTCGTCAGCGGTGAGCAGCGAGTTGGTGAGCGGGACCGCTGCCAGGCCCGACAGCGCGCGCTGCACCGCAGCGTTGCCGGCCGATCGCTGCAAGGCAAAGATCCCGCGACCACGGGCGTTCTGCGGCATCGGAGCCGACCGCCCCCGCCCCGATCGCGCCGAACCAGCTCCAGCGGCAACGTGGGTACGGTGCATGCGGGCAGCCTACGGACTTCTGTGGCCTACCGCCATGGCCAAACGTACATGGGTCGGTGCGTCAAAGGGCACGAGTCGATGACGCCGCACCCCTCTCTGTCCTCTCTCTACGCCAGCTTGACGAGCGCCCGCTTGATCTGGCGCACGGCTTGGCCGATGCGCTGCTCGTTCTCGATGAGGGCGAACCGGACGTGGCCTTCGCCGCCGAGGCCGAAGCCCACGCCGGGCGACACCGCCACCTTCGCCTCGCGGGCCAGGAGCTTGGCGAACTCCAGGCTGCCCATCTCCTTGTAGGCCTCCGGGACCGGCGCCCACACGAACATCGTGCCCTTTGGTGGATCGATCTCCCATCCGGCGCGGCCGAGACCGTCGATGAGTGCGTCGCGGCGCCGCCAGTAGATGTCGTTGACCTCCTTCGGGTAGTCAGAGGCCTCGTTCATCGTGACGGTG
>JAYUDU010000098.1:0-6311 GCA_043739605.1 Acidimicrobiales bacterium
GACCGGCTCCGGACCGAGCGGATCCGACGAAGGAGGATCGAGGAGGGCCGACGAGGGGGGACTCCGGGGCCACGGCACGCACATCCAGGGGCCGGTCGGGTTCGACCTCACGGGTCCCACCGCCTGCGAGCTGGTCGATGCCGACGGCCTCGCCAAGATCTGTGCTCGCCTTGGACCCGACCCGATCCGCAAGGACCACGACGCGTCGAAGGCGTTCGCCAAGCTTGCCCGCCGCCGCTCGCCGTTCGGCGCCGCCCTCATGGACCAGGGCGTCGTCGCCGGCGTCGGCAACGTCTACCGCGCCGAGGTCCTGTTCGTGCACGGCATCCACCCGCTCGTGCCGTGCGACGAGATCGACGAGGAGCGGTGGGACGCGGTGTGGGCGACCCTCGTGACGTGGCTGCGGATGGGCGTCAAGGACCGGCGCATCATCACCGTCGATCCGAAGGAGATCGGGAAGGCCAAGAGCCGCATGACCCGCGAGGACTCCACCTACGTGTACAAACAGGACGCGTGCCGACGGTGCGGCACGGAGATCCGCCGCTGGGACCTCGCCGGGCGCTGGTCGTACGCGTGCGAGACGTGCCAGCCTCCTCGGCCGTGAAGGCTGGTCCCGATGCGACGGCGTCGGCCGTCGCCTGTCCGCCCGACCACGCGAGTTGTGTCGTCCGCTGCGACGCGGTCGGCCTGGTGCGCGACGGTGCGTCGATCCTCGACGGGATCTCGTGGGACGTCCGTGCGGGCGAACGATGGCTCGTGCTCGGGCCCAACGGGTCGGGCAAGACGAGCCTGCTGCGACTCATCGGGGGTCACGAGCACCCGAGCACCGGCACCGTCGACGTGCTCGGCAAGCGGATCGGTCGCGTCGACCTCCGCGAGCTACGCAAGGAGATTGGGTTCGTCAGCGGCGCCCTCACCCGGCAGCTCCGGCCGCAGATGACCGCCCACGAGGTCGTCGTCTCTGGTCGCTTCGCCGCGCTCGAGACGTGGTGGAACGACTACGAGGTCACGGATCATGCGCGCGCCGACGCATTCCTCTCGACGGCACGCGTCGACCCGAGGCGCGCGTTCGGCGTGCTGTCGGAGGGCGAGCGCCAGCAGGTGCTGCTCGCCCGGTCCCTGATGCAGTCACCGGGCTTGTTGTTGCTCGACGAGCCGTTCGCCGGCCTCGACCTCGGCGCCCGCGAGCGCCTCCTTCGCGGCATCGAAGACCTTGACGGCGGCCCGACCGCATCGATGCCCGTCGTGATCGTCACCCACCACGTCGAAGAGATCCCGACGACCGCCACCCACGTGCTGTTGCTGCGAGCCGGCCGGGAGGTGGCCCGTGGCGCCATCGACGAGGTCTTGAACGACGGAGCGGTGTCCGCGACGTTCGACGTCTCGGTCCGCCTCGCCCGCGCCGACGGTCGCTGGACTGCCCGCGCCGCCTGAGCAGAGCGCCGCCACCCCGCGGCCGCGCACGCAGCAGGTGGCGGGGGCCCCGGTTCTGCGCACGCAGACCGGCCTAGGCTTGTGCCCAAGCAGAAGGTGGCGTTGCAGCACGCGCTTCTCCGCACGCACGTGGCGGCGGTCGCAGTCAGCGAACTGTGCACGTCATCGGCGCTGTCCCGTTGACTGTGAAGGCGATGAGGCGGCCGTGCGCATCGGCGCTGCCAGTGATTGCTCCGACGGTGGCGACGCCGGCGACGACCGGCGCGCCGACAAGGAGCGCGACCTGCTGCGCTGGCGTACCTCCCGAGCCCAACGGGATGGGGAGGTCCGCTCCATCGATCGTCAGCAGGCCATCGATACCGAGCGTGGCGACGACCGGTCCCGATGTCACCGCCCACGGACCCGCGACGGAACCCGCGATCGCCGAGCCGGCCGCCTCGCAGGCGAGCCTCGCGTCAGCCGCCGGGGCGGCGAGGCGGATGGGAGGGCGTGGCGCGCGGTGCGCGCATGCGCCGAGCGAGACCACCACCAGCGAGCAGATCCACGTCTGGCGCACGCCGCGCCTCCCTTCGTCGAACAGAGGTCGGCGATCCGACGAGGCGATCGCCGAAGCGCTCGTGCACTGAGACTACATGGAAAGAGAGCATCTCGTTTGCGCCACACCGAAAGCCGGCGGCAGGCACGGACGAGAGCGAACCCTCGCACGGCATTCTGCGGGAACCCGGAATTCCGGCGGGAGGGTGGCGGGCGTCAAGTCGAGAGGGAGCGCTGCATCGGCAGGACCGCTTCGGCGAGGGTGCCGAGCTCGGCGTCCCATTCGGTTGGGTCAGCGATCGGGACGAGCACGAACTTCGAGGCGCCGGCTGCGACGAAGTCTGCGAGCAGCAACCGCAGCGCATTGAGCGAGGTCGGCACGACGCGGCCCGGGTCGGCGTCAGGATTGCGCTTGGCGATGATGGCGGCCAAGACGTCGGGCACCGGCCCCCCGCCGGTGAGGTAGGGAACGAGGGCGCCGATGTGCTCGTCATCGACCACGCGGCCCGCAGCCGCCGCCGCCTCGTGCACGACCGGCAGCGACGCCGCAACTGACTCTGGTGTGCAGAAGCTGGGCAGCCAGCCGTCGCCGGAGCGCCCGACCCGCCGCAGCTCTGATGGTGCGAACCCTCCGAGCCAGACCTCCATCTTCCCGGTCGGCTTCGGAGGCACCCGAATGCCGTCGACCTCCTCGCCGGCCCACCAGCCGCGGAGCTTGGAGAGGTTCTGGTCGAACAGCGCCGCCCGCTCGCCGCGCTCGACACCGAACGCTTTGTGCTCAATGGCGTCGACCGCACCGAGGCCGAACGCCGGAAGCAGACGACCCTCCGACAAGACGTCCAGCGACGCGAGCTCCTTGGCCAGGATCGCCGGTTTGCGCCCCGGCAGGACGAGCACGCTAAAGCCCAGCTTGAGCTTCTCCGTCCGGCCCGCCGCCACCGACAACCCCACGACGGGGTCGAGACACCGTCCACTGATCCGTTCCGACAGCCACAGCGAGTCGAAGCCACGTCGCTCCAGGCCATCGACCATCGACTTGAAGCCGCCGGGACCGCCTGCGTCCGTGCGCGTGCCGAGCCCGAAGCCAATGCGAACCTTCATGCGGTGATCTTGGCCGATCGTCGGCGGAGGCGCTGCGTTGAGCTGCGCCACCGAGTGGCGCAGTGCAACCGTGGCGTCAGATGGCTTGGATCCCGACGATCGGGCCGTTGAGCAACAGCCCCGCAACGCTGCCGGAGTACAGGGCGTCGAACGCGAACACGCCACCGTCGGCGCCAGCCAGCCAATACCCAGACCCGTCTGGGTCCGCAGCGATGCCGACGACGGGCGCCACGAGACCGTGGATACCGAGACCAGGCAGGCTTCCTCGGAACGGCGGGCCGCCATAGTTGAAGATGCCGCCATCTCGTCCGACGAGGATGTAACCGCCACTCGGCCCGGCGGCGATGCCGCTGATCGGCTTGTCAAGGCCGGACGGACGGCCCGCGAACTGCGCCGCGCCGAACGCATACACGCCGCCGCTCGATCGGACCAGGTAGTAGCCATCGCCCGCCGGTGTAGCGGCGATGCCAACGACGTCGTTGACGGGCCCGGCACCCACGGATGGAATGCTGCCGAAGAACGCCGCCTTGCCGAGCGCGAAGACGCCACCGTCGCGTGCCGTCAGGTACAGCCCCTCGCCGGTGGGGGTCGCCGCCACCCCGACGATGGGAGCCGCGAGGCCAACCTTGGACAGGTCGCCGAGATCGGTCGCGTTGCCAACCCGGATGATGTGACCGTTGGCCTGGGCAAGCCAGTAGCCGAGCCGGTCAGGGGTGTAGGCGAAGCCGGCGATCGGCGAGTCGATGGGACCGGACGGGGCCTGGATGCGACCGTCGGGCGAGCGCCGGTATCCGTCGCCCGGACGCAGCGTCGCGGCGCCGACGAAGCCGACACCACCGGGCGCGAACACGCCGCCATCGCCGGCGATCAGACCGTACGGCTGCGTCGTGCCTGGGGCCGGCGCGGTGACCCGTGACCCGAGGCACTCCGTCGCATACATCCCGGTCCACTTCAACTCGATCTGCACCTCGGTGATTGCCACGCTCGGGTTGGGAAGTGTCAACAGGAACTGCGGAAGACCGTTGGTGGTGGAGAGGTTGAGGCCGCTGAGATCGGTCAGGCCATGAGCATCGAGTGGCCGATCGGGCGTGCCTGGCAGTGCGTTACCGCTGGCATCCTGGAACGCGATGGTGCCAGCTCCGTAGGTGCTCCGCGCCGGAGACAACACCTGGAGGGAGGTGTATGACGCCGGGATGCAGGCGTTGTTCGGAACGACGATCGACGACGTCAGGATGCGAATGGCCCCCTGTCCGCATGGCCCCCCGGTGAAGGCATCAAAGTTCTGGATCTGGGCAGTGCCATTGTCGGCGTTCACCCAGATGCAGCTCGGGCGGGCTGGGTCAGGGTTGACCGAATAGAGATAGCGGAGGTTGGTGAAGGTCTTCGGAAAGCTTGCACAGCCTGCCTGCTGCGCAAAGTCGTAGCAGCCGACCCCACCCGCCGAGCTGTTGAAGTCGCCCTCTGGGACATAGACGCGCGGGCCAATCTTGACCGAAGGCCCGTTGTACGGAGTCGTCGAGCCGATTGCTACACCGAGGCCGGGCGGCAGCGCTGCTACGGCACCGGTCAGCGAGAAGCACGCCACCGATCCTGCGGGCGCACACACCCCGATCGGGTTCCCTGACGTGTCGAGAAGTGGGAAGGGTGCTCCGGCGGCACCGGTGACTGTGACCGGCCACGCGCCGCCGCACGCGGCGTTCGTCGCAGTGTCGAAGCAGGCGAGCTTGGCCGCGGACGATCCCTTGATCTGGATAAAGACGCGAGTGCCGACCTGCCCGATCGGGTATGTCAGACCGGAAACGTCGACACCACCGCGGTCAAGGGTGAACGGCTGGGCTGCGCATGGGGCCTTCGCGTCCAGGTCGAAGCACAGGAGACCGTCCTTCGTCCCCGTCGCGGCGCCGGGGACGCCGTTGAAGATGTACCACTTGCTGCCGACGATGACGGGCGCAGACAACCCGTCGCTCCCTCCGCCCACCGAGTCGCCAGCGGCGCCGAGGGCGGTGAATCCGCAGAACAACTGTGCACCCGTCGCGGCCGCTGGCAGCGTCGTGTCAATACACACCACGCCGCCCGTCGAGTCCGAGGCGCGCACGCCCGGTACGTAGAGCTTTCCGGTTGCCTGATCGACGAATAGCCCGGGTGCGTACGCGGTCGCGAAGTTGCCATTGCTCGCGTCGACGACGGTCTTGAACCCGGTCCAGCACGCCGTAGCATCTGACTGATTGTGGCAGTTGACGCTCATCACCGAGTCGTGGTGGAAGACGTTGAACACCTGAGTCGACGTGAATGCCAAACCCCAGCCGTCACCGCCGCCGCTCGCACCAGAGAAGTTCGACGCCGGTGGCGCCGGCACCGTGATCTGTGCGGTGTAGACGACCGACTCGGCTGCTGCCCCGGGCACGCGGGCGGCGAGCACCCCGGCTCCGAGCACGAGCATCGCCGTCAGCATGGCGGCGAGGCGTCGTCCGAAATTCAACCCGTGGTGGTGGTGCGACATGCGTCTCTTCCCCTCGTCTCGGTAAACGTGGGGGGACACTAGGGACGAATCGGATCGGGAGCAAGCGCCCAGTTCACACATCGCTCACACGCGCTGCGATCGACCATCGATCGGCGGCATCACCGAACTCGCACCAGACGAAGGACGTCCGTTGCTGCATCCTCCTCGTCTGGGCTCCCGACGAGAACGGCAACGACATCGCCTGGGCCGCAGATCCCAAGATCCGATGCGGCCTTCACAGAGAACCAGACGATCTCATCGGCGGTCCCGTACGCGTCGACGACGATCGGTCGAATGCCCCACGCCATTGCCAGCTGATGGGCCGTCTTGACGAGTGGCGTCACCGCGACGATGGGCGTTGTCGGCCGGAACCTGCTGATCGCCCTCGCCGTGGCCCCAGTACGGGTGCAGCAGATGATGGCGGCCAGCTCCGCATCGACCGAGGCGCGCCATGTTGCCGCGGTGATCGCACTCGTGATGCGGACCGATGTCGGCGCATCGTGCATCGAGGCGGTCTGCTGTTGGCCCAACTTTGCGCCCCATGAGTCGTAGTCGAACTCCTGCTCTGCTCGTTGAGCGATCTTCGCCATCGCCGCAATGGCTCCAACGGGGTCGTGACCGATGGCCGTCTCCGCTGACAGCATCAGCGCACTCGTACCGTCGAAGACTGCATTGGCGACGTCGGTTACCTCGGCCCGCGTGGGGACCGGCGAGTGGATCATCGATTCCAGCATCTGCGTGG
>JAYUDU010000099.1:0-6295 GCA_043739605.1 Acidimicrobiales bacterium
CCTTTGAAGGGATGTCATTCACCGAGAGCCAACCGTACGTCTCGACCCCATCGGGCGGTGTAGAGCGGGGGCCGGTTGGCTATGATTGGATCGGGCAGCGGCGCGTCGGCAGCGACCTGGTCGGCTCGGCGGGACTGACATTCGTCACCCAACCATCGGGGAGTTTCACGGTGCTTGGGACGATCCTCGACGGCGGCCACGAGTACTCGATCGCCTCCACCGATCCAGGTCTCGGCGTGCTTCGTCGGATCGACTTCTCCGGCCTGCCCCACGGAGTCGACGCCACACCGCGACGTCGGGCCTCGACCACCACCACCAGGGCGCGCCGACCCGCGCCCACCTCGACGACGACTGCGCGGACAACGACAACGACAACGACAACGACAACGACAACGTCGGCGACGATCGCCGTCGTCGCTTCGGCCCCAACCCAAAGACCGAAGCGGCACCACGACGGCGGCGCACGATTGGCCGCCGCCTTCGCTGCCGCCGGCCTCGCCGCAGCAACCGGCGGCCCCATCACGACCTTCTGGCGCCGAAAGCGCGACCTGACGGCCGGCAGGCCGTGGCGGCAGGACGTCTCAACCCGACGCTGATGCGCCTTCCTGCTGGCCCTCGATCGACTCGACACGCAGGCGGAGCAGCGCGAGCTCCTCGGCGAGCAGCATCGTGCGCGTCTCAAGCCGTGAGGCCTCCCAGGACAGGTGGGCCGTCAGCGCAAGGAGGAACAGCACCACGAGCAGGAAGATAAGCGACGCACCGTTGGCGATGCCGAGGAAGCGCGAGACCGGGTCGATGACGGGCCGCGCAACCGCGAGGGCCGCGATCGCGACCCCGACCGCCAGCCACAGCAGCGCGTACTTCTCCCGAAGCTGTTGACGTCGGACGAGATCCAAGATGCCAAGCACCGCAAGGACGGCGATGACCACCGCGAGGACCGAGAGTCTGTTGAACATCATCCTCGCTTCCGTCGTGTCGTCGGTCGAACGGAGCGCACCGCGAGGCCGAGCAGCATTCGGACCAGATGATACGAGCTCTTCGCGGCCCCCGACGAGGCAACACCGCCCTGGCGTCCTCGCATCCGCACATCGATCTCGACGACCCGCAGGCCAGCGCCGCCTGCGATCCACAAGGCCTCGACCGTGTCTGACAGGTAGTCCGTCGGGTAGGCCTCGCTGAAGAGGTCGAGCGCTCGCGGCCCCAACGCGCGAAAGCCACTGGTCGTGTCTGCCACGGTGGTGCCGAGGCGTCGCCTGATCAGCGCAGCGAGGATCCTCATCGAGGCGCGCCGCAGCCCTCTCACGTCATACCCCGCCGCGAAGCGGCTCCCGACGGCGATGTCGGCTCCAGACCAGATCGCCTCCAACAACCGGTGTGCGTCGGCCGCTTCGTGCTGCCCGTCGCCATCGAGCTGGAGCGTGGCTTCGTAGCCACGCTCGTGTGCGTAGCGAACACCGACCTTGATAGCCGCGCCGACGCCGACGTTGAAGGGCAAGGTCAGCACCTGCGCACCGGCAGCACGGGCCCGAGCGCCCGTGTCGTCGATGGAACCATCGTCGATCACCAGCACATCCGCCCCGATCAATGCCGAGGCCTGGCGAACGACCGACGCCACTGTCTCGCTCTCGTTGAGCGCAGGGATGATGACGAGAACACGACGCGAGCGCTCGGTCTCCCCGACAGCTCCCTGGTCGTCCGCTGCTCCCCCAATCATCGCAGCGCGAACTCGATCGCACCCTCGAACAGCCGCACGAGCGGAGCGAGCTGAGCAGGAACAACGACCTGGTCTGCATCCCACCGGGTGGCGAGGAGCTTGATCGCGGACGGTCCGACGACCATGCCGGCGGCGCGAAGCTCGCGACGTCGGGCCACGATGCGCCGTGCGCGGCGGAGCGTCCACAGCCATCCGCGGCACTTCGCGGGAAGCCAACCCTGCTTGACTGCCAACGCCGTAACCATCGCTTCCGCCACGACCAGGAACGGCAGGATCCGTAGCAGAGTCCGCCCAGGCATGTGCGTCAGAACGAGCCAGGCCCTATGGCGCTCAAGGTAGCCGAGGGTTCCGGGATTCGATGCGAACGCGTAGTCATGGTGGACCACGGCATCTGGAACATAGAGCACGCGACCGCCAGAACCGAGGATCCGCAAGCTCAGTTCGGTGTCCTCGTGGTACAGGAATATCTCCTCGCAGAATCCGCCGATCTGAGAGAAGCGCGCGCGCCGCATTGCGAACGCGGCCCCACTGACCGACGCGACGCTCCTCGGCACGAGGTGCGCGGTCGTCGGCTCGCCATTGCCGTTGGCCCATGCGAAGCCGAGAACGTGCACCGCGACGCCCGCCGCGTTGACGACGGTCGGATCGCTCGCATGCACGACGCACGCGGTCGTCGCCCAAACGTCGTCATCGAGAGCCCCGCACAACGCACCTACGGCTCCGCCCTGCGCCACGCAGTCCGGATTCATGAAGACCACAGTCTCGGCGCCAACCGCGGCCGCCCCGAGATTGCAGGCTCGGCCGAACCCGAGGTTCGAGCCGTCGCCGATGATGCGCGCACCCAGTGCGGCCACACCAGCCAACACCGCTGCCGGCGCACCGTTGTTGACGACGACAAGCACGTCGACCTGGCCGACGAGGGACGTTACGGCCTCCACAAGTGAGTCACTTGGACCGAATGCCACGATGACGCCGCCCGTCGAGGCACCCGCGTCGCTCATAGGAGGATGCCCCGTCGCAACCTGGCCGCACCCCATGCCAACGCTCCAACTTGGGGGAGCAACAGCACGTACAGCCGGCGTGCCCCGTGCTCCGGTCCGATCCAGTACCACCACGCGTCTAGCTGCGGTGGCGCGAAGTACCAGCCGTAACGGCCACGGGCCGTTGTCGGGAAGGGCTGCAGGTCGCGATCCGATCCATCCATCCGCCGGAAGGTCTGATCGATGACCGTCGGCAGGGCGAGGACGTGGCCAACGAGCGGGGACCACCTCGGCTGATAGTGCATCCGCTTCCAGTAGTGAGGGCCGCCGGCATCGAACCGAAGTGGTTCGGAGTGCTCGACAATCGCGAAGTACTGGTTGAAGTACATCACCACTCCAAGCATCGAGATCAGCGCGCCAGACGCGCCGGCGACCGCTACGGCCCGACGCCAGCGAACGCTCGCCACGACGGCGGCACACGGCAGCACCATGAAGGGCAACGCGGGTGTGAGGTAGCGCGGACCCCACGTGTGGTCGCCGTGCCACGCGATGAACCTCGCGAAGAACGCTATGTGCGCCAGCGCAATAAGCAACATGAATGCGATCTTCGGGCGCTGCTCCGTCGGTGCGCGCACCGCAGCCCACAAGCCGATCACGATCACTGGGGCGTAGAGGAACATCGACTTTCCGGGCGATAGCACGAGGCCGTACACCCCTTCGCGGAATGGAAAGTTTAGTGGGACGGACTGATATCCGAGGTCGGTCGGCGAGCCGTACCGCCACCAGTTGACCGCCCCGAGCAGCAACACCGGGGGCACGGCTCCGGCGCAAGCAAGCGAAGCTCGCCGGAGCAGGGGGCCAGGTCGACGATCGCTGGCCCACCACGCCGAGAGGACGAAGGCGACAAACGCCGGCCCCGCGAGTGCAGCCGTGGACCGCGCGAGGAGTGCGCTCCCGAGGAAGAAGCCGGTGAGCAGCCACGCCCTGGCACGATCTGATCGATCGGCGCGCAACAGCGCGAGGGCAGCGGCGAGCAGCCCCAGCGCCGTCAGCGGTTCGCTGAAGAATGTTTTGGCGTGCGGCCATGCCCACGTGCCAGCGGCGTAGACGAAAGCCACGCCCGCCGACGAACGCGGTGACGCACCTAACTCGACGCCGAGCAGCACCACGAGGGCGACGCCGAGCGCCGTGACGGGAGCGTTCACAAAGTCAACGAACACGCGGAGCACGACCCCCCGTGAGCTGGGGGCCACCAGGCGAGCGAACGCCTCTCCTGCGACGTAGAACGGCGCTGCTACGACGGAGTTGCCAATGCCGCTGACTCCCGTCGGCGCACCCGAACGTCCCGCCACGACGGGCACGATCCCCTCGTTGTCATCGGTGACGACGAGAACCGAGCTCTGGCGATCAACCATCGATGCCGTCGCCTCGAACATCCCCTCTTCATCGCTCGAATAGGTGTGCCCTCCGGCGCTGAGCGCGTAGATCGCTGAGAACAGCACAAACGCTGTAATAGCCCACCATCGCGCGCTCCCGCGACCTGCACGCAGCCGGCGCAACATCCGACACACCCGGGCCACCACCGGTCCCATGCTTGCACACCCGCTACGCCGGTAGCCTCATCCACCCCGCGTAGGATGGAGCGTGAAATGGCGACTCCAGCCCGCCCCGTGACCATCTCACCCATGTTGCTCTCCGCCGGTGGAACAACGGCCTCGGCGATCGGCAGCTTCACGTTCCTCGCTGTCGCCTCACGCCGTGCCGGCATCGGGGCGTTTCCGACGATCTCAACGTTCTGGAGCCTGCTCTTCTTTGGCGCCGTCGGGCTGCTGATCCCCCTCGAGCAGGAAGCGGCGCGACGGATCGCGCTCGCTCCGCCTGCAGAACGGCATGTGATCAGCAGGGACGCGATGACCGACGTGATCGTCGGCGGAGTCATGGTCGCCGTTCCGTTGGGGCTGGCGTCGTACGGCATCGCGGGGCCGACACTCGGTCGGTCGTTCCTCCTTCCAGCGATGTTGACCGCGTCGCTCTGCGTGCTATCGGTGTTCCACGCCGCCCGCGCATGGTGCATCGGCAACGGCCGGCTCGCCCCGCTCTGCAGACTCCTCGTCGCGGAAGGTGCGGCGCGCCTCACCTTGCTCCTCGCGCTCGGTAGCCGCCCGAACCGGGTCCTCGTCTGTGCGTGCATCCCGACGGCCGCGATCATTGCAGTGGGCTCGCTTGGCAGATCACTGCCGAAGCCCTCTCGCCCGCGCCGACCAGCCGGGTACAAGGATCGCGCCGCGCTCGTCGGTGCAGCCATCGCGGCGCAGGGAGTCTTCAACACCGCGTCGCTCGCGGCGCCTCGCTTCGCGCGGCCCAGCGAAGTCGCCGCGTTGGGAGCATTTCTGAGCGCGGTGCTACTCGGCCGCGGTCCGCTGATGGCCTTCGGCGCGCTCGAAGCGCCCATGGTCTCAAGGCTGGCCCCGAGTCTGATGGCTGGCGACCTTGCCCACTTCCGGCGCCAGATGCGGGCCTACCTCGGTGGAGTCGTCGCACTCGGGTGCGCGATGACCCTCTTGGGCACCCCGATGACGAGCATCGCCGTGGTGCGCGTGTTCGGTGCGAGCAGCCCACCAGCTTGGCCGACAATCGCGTGCGTCTTCGCAGCGAGCTCTGCAGCCCTCGTCGCTCTCGTCGCGGGGCAGGGTTCGCTGTTGCTCGGAGGACACCGACTGCTCCCATGGCCGTGGCTGCTCGGTCTCGCCGCCGGCGCAACGACCCTCCTCGCCCCGCTCGGCCTGGACTCGAGTGCGCGAGCGACCGCCGGTTTCATTGCGGGCGGATGGGTCGCTGCCGCGACATCGCTCGTCGTGCTCCGACACTGTGCTCGCGATCGATTGTCGGCGACGGCTTCGCCGGACGTCGATGCCGCTCCGGACCTCCCTGTACTACGCCAACCGGGACGGGCGGCCGCACTTCGCTCATCGAACGACCGATAGCGCGCCTTCGTATCGCTCGATGACTCGGTCCCAGTCGTACTCTTGACGGACGTAACGCTGGCCAGACCGCCCGAGTGCTTCGCCGAGATCTGGCGCGACCTGGAGCGCCACGAGCGCGGTCTCGAACTCTGCGAAGCCCGAGTACGGGATCGCTCCGCCGGCGCGACCCGCCTGCCCAGCGAGCACCTCGCAGCGCCCCTGCACCAGCGCCGGCCGACCGAGCGCCCAAGCCTCGACGAGGACCAGCGAGAAGCTCTCGTAGTACGACGGCACCACCATCGTCACGCAGCCGTGGATCGCCGCCGTGCGGGCGGCGTCGGACACGAAACCGGTGCAGATGACGTCGACGCTCATCGGGACCTCGGCGACGCGTTCGCCGACGACGACGAGCGCAAGGTCAGATGGGTTGCGCTCCTTGAAGCGGAGGAAGAAGTCGACGAGCTCTGTAGATCCCTTGTGCGGGTCGACGCGGCCGACGTACGCGAGGTAGGGCCGATCGCCGAGGCCATGCTCGCTTCGGAACGCTTCGACGGCGTCCGGCGCGACGTGCGGCTGGAGGTCGGTGCCCGCACCGGTCACCACCACCGTGCGGTCATCGCCGAATCGTCGACGGACCA
>JAYUDU010000100.1:0-6285 GCA_043739605.1 Acidimicrobiales bacterium
CCGGGATGCCCTCGGTGATCGACACGATGAAGGTGATCCCGGCCTCGGCGGCCTCGAGGATGGCGGCTGCGGCGGCCGGCGGGGGCACGACGACGAAGCTGGCCGTGGCGCCCAGCTCCTTGACGGCCTCGGCTACTGAGCCGACGACGGGGATGCCGTCGACGTCGGTGCCGGCCTTGCGGGGATTGACGCCGGCCACGACCAGAGTGCCGTAGTCACGGTTGCGGAGGCCGTGGTAGCGGCCCTGTCCGCCGGTCAGGCCCTGGACCACGACCTTGGTGGATGCGTCGACGAAGATCGCCATTGTTCGCTTGCCTGTTCTTCCGGGTTACTTCGCCGCGAGCTCGACGGCGGCCTTGGCGGCCTCGAGCATCGTCGGCTTGGAGATGAGGGTGGCCGAGAGATGCGGCTCAAGGATCGAGCGGCCCTCCTCGGCGTTGGTGCCGTCGAGGCGTATGACGATGGGCGACTTCGGCGTGAAGCGCTCGAGCGCCTGCACGATGCCCTTTGCCACCTCCTCGCCGCGGGTGATGCCGCCGAAGATGTTGATGAAGATGGCCTTCACCTTGTCGTCAGACTCGATGACCTCCATGGCCGCAGCCATGACGTCGGCGTTGGCGCCGCCGCCGATGTCGAGGAAGTTGGCCGGCGTGCCGCCGACCTGCGACACGACGTCGACGGTGCTCATGGCCAAGCCGGCGCCGTTGGCGATGATGCCGACGGTGCCGTCGAGGCCGACGTACTGGAGGCCCTTGTCGTGAGCGAGACGCTCGCGGTCGTCGAAGTTCTCGGTGCCGGCGAACGCGGCCCACTCTTCGTGCCGGAAGGCGGCATTGTCGTCGAGGGCGACCTTGGCGTCGAGCGCCTTGACCTCGCCTTGGGGCGTGAGGATGAGCGGGTTGATTTCGGCGAGGTCGCAGTCGCCCTCGACGAAGCACGTGTACAGCTTCTGAAGGATGGCGACGGTGCCCTCGAAGGCCAGCGGGTTGAGGTCCGCGGCGGCGACCCAGGCGCGGGCCACCTCATCGGTCAGCCCCTCGGTGGGGTCGACCCAGATCTTCGCGATGGCGTCGGGGTTGGTCTCTGCGACGGTCTCAATCTCGACACCACCCTCCTTCGACAGCATGCCCAGGTGCTTCTTCGCTGCACGGTCGAGGGTGAAGCTGGCGTAGTACTCCTCGGAGATGTCGCTGGCGTGCTCGACCCAGATGACCTTGACGACGTGGCCCTTGATGTCGAGGCCGAGGATGTTGGCGGCGTGGAAGCGCGCCTCCTCTGCGTCGGCGGCGAGCTTCACGCCGCCGGCCTTGCCGCGGCCACCGACGTGGACCTGCGCCTTGACGACGACGGGGTAGCCGACCCGCTCAGCGATGGCCACCGCCTCATCGACCGTCGTGGCGACATCGCCGTTGCTGACGGGGATGCCGTGCCGGGCGAAGACCTGCTTGCCCTGGTACTCCATGAGGTCCACGAGGGCCTCCTCCTGTGCGTGGTGATGGGTCGGGGAAGGGCCGACCGGACGAGGGCACGCTACCGCCAAGCCGGGCCCCTCTGGCCAGCCGGCCGGATGTGAGAACGGGCGTCGAGGAGGCGCCACAGCACAACACGCGCGCCAGCCGGCCACCGGCACAACACTGCGCCAGGCCAGGATGGGGTGTGATGCCCAAGGACACGCCCCCCCGTCGGTCGAGTGGCGGTCTCGGCCCCTCGAGGGCGATCACGCTGGCAGCCGGCGCCTCGATCGGGGTCATCGCGCTGGTGTTGCTGATCGTGCTGGTCGTGCGGTTCTCCGCAAAGAACGGGGGCAGCCACCTCGGCGACCCCGTCGCCGAGTACAACGCCGCCGACCTGGCTCACCGGATCACCCGCGACGACGGCGCCCCGATCCTGTTGCCCGACCTGCTCGGCAAGGGCCGGGCCATCTACATCGGCCACGACGGCACGAACCCCAAGGTCGGGTGGGTGGGGTTCAAGGCCGTGCCGCCAGGCGCCCCTCAGCGCTGCATCCTTGCGTGGGACCGCGTCCAGAAGTTCCTCGGCGACCCCGTCTGCCACGGCCCCAAGACCTACGACCGGCTGGGTACCGGGCTGGACCCTGTCGTGGTCTACGTCGGCGGCGCCAACAAGAACCACCTGGTCATCGATCTCCGCCCGGGGGCGGTCGCACCGGCGACGACGACGAGCACCACCACGCCGTAGGCGGTGCTACGCCTCGAAGAGGGCGCGCAGCTCGCGCTTTTGGACCTTCTCCGTGCCGGTCCTCGGAAGATCGGTCACGACCTTGACCTCCGTCGGCGCCTTGTAGGCGGACAACCGGTCGCTCGCGAAGACCCTGACGTCCTCGCCGTTGACGGAGGAGCCCACCTCGACCCGCACCACGGCCACGACCCGCTCACCCATGAGTGCGTCGGCCACTCCGAGCACCGCTGCTTCGACCACGCCGGGAGCCTCCTCCAGCACACGCTCGACCTCGAGGGCATAGACGGCGTAGCCGCCCGACTTGATGACGTCCTTCGCTCGACCGACGAAGATCACGCTGCCGAGCGGACCGCGCCGCACGAGGTCGCCCGTTCTGACCCAACCGTCAGGGGTGAGCACTGCCGCCGTGGCGTCGGGTGCGCCGTGGTAGCCCTTGAGCGCAGACGGACTCTTGACCCACAGCTCACCCTGGCCAGCCGCGCTCACGTCGTTGCCGAGGTCGTCGACGATGCGCACGGAGACGCCGGGCACCGGGACCCCCATGCCGAGGCCAGCGATGAGGTCGGCGACGCCCAGCATGCCAGCGCCTGGGGGCATCGGGGGCCGCAGCTTGACCAGCGCACCCCCAGCAAGTTCGACCATCCCGTATCCCTCAAGGAAGCCCGCCTCCCCCACCGGACCGATGATTGGGAGGCACGCCGCGGCGCCGAGGCGTTGGAACGTGCGCGCGATGTCGTCGGGTAGGCCGTCCGCGCCGCTTGCGAACAACCGGATGCTCTTCAGGTCACGCTGCTCTGCGCCGGCCTCCAGGAGCAGCCGGTACATCGCGGGCACCCCGAGAAAGACCGAAGGGTGACGCGCCTCGATGGCGTCGAGCGCCTCGACGGGGCGAAACCTCGGCAGGACGTAGCTGGCAATGCCAAATGCGGCGAGGCCGAGATAGCCGACGAAACCGTAGATGTGCGCCACCGGCAGGCCAAGCAGCGCCTCGTCGGCGCGCAGCCACCGGGGCAATCCCAGCCCGCGCAACGAGCCCGCGAGCGCAGCATGGGTGAGGCGCACGCCCTTCGGCTTTCCGGTCGTTCCCGAGGTGTAGAACAACGCAGCCACGTCGTCTGGCGCGCTCGGTGCTCCCGGCGCGTTGACGCGATTGCCGTCGCCGGTGCCGGTCGGGAGGTCACCCTCGGTCCGGAGGACCAGCGTGGCGCCGGAGTCTGCGATGACGTGATCGATCTCGGCCGGTCGCATCTGCGGGTTGCACGGCACCGCGACGCACCCGGCTCTGGCGGCGGCCAGGCACACGAGCAGGAACCGGTATTCGTTGGGCACCGCGATGACGACCCGATCGCCGGGTACCGTGAGCGCCGCAATCGATGCAGAGATCTGCTCGACCCGCGCCGCGGCCTCGCGGTACGTCAGCTTCAGCGCCAGCACCCCCGTCTTGGGGTCGGCGGGCTGGGTCACGAGTGGACGATCGCCAAACACCCGCGCCAGCCGATCCATCACGGTGCCCAGGTGCGGGTCGTGGCCGAGGAGGAGCGCGGCGTCGGGCACGCCCCGTCCCTGGAGGAACGTCGGCAGCGGCAACGACGGGAGGTCCACACCCGCAAGCGTGGACCGAGCGCGCGTCCGAGGGCAACCGGCGCAGCCGTGAGCGCATCCTTGGGGACGCAGCCGGGCGCCTATGGTCCGCTCCGTGTCGAGCCTCTCACCCACCGCAGGCCCCTCCTCGATGAAGCTGACGCTGCTGCTGTGCGATGCGGCGCAGGTGGCCGATGGCAAGCTGTACGTCCTCGGCGGCGGTTGGTCGGTGGTTGGGCCTGGCCCAACGCCCATGGCCATCGCCGCGAAGGTCGATGTCCCGTGGCATGAGGCGACCGCGTCACATGCGTGGACGCTCGAGCTGACGGACGACGACGGGGCACCCGTGTGGATCCCAACCTCCGATGGCAATCAGCCCGTTGAGGTCGCAGGCGAGTTCCAGGCCTACCAACCGGAGGGCCTCAAGCCGGGCACGCCGCTCGACGTGCCATTGGTCGTCAACTTCGGTCCGTTGCCCCTTGCGCCCGGTCGCCGGTACGTGTGGCGCTTTCACATCGACGGCCACACCGAGGACACGTGGCAGGCAGGGTTCACGGTTCGCGACGCCGAGTAGCCACTGCGTCCGACGTTCTGAACGGTCCCGACGTCACGTGCGTTCCGGGGCACTCGTCGCCCGCCTACGCTGAGCGACGACTGGGAAACGCCACACGGCGTCGCTAACGGAGGACCACGTGCGCATCGAGGGAGACTCCGAGTTCTTCGCGAACCAGCCTTCGGCGCGAGCTGGCAGCCTCGTGCCGCCGCTCGATGCCAACGGCTTCGACCTGCAACGCCTGGCGACATTGGTCGAGGGACTCGACTCCGGCGTGATGCTGATGTCTCGACGAGGCGAGATCCTGTATGCGAACGCTGCCATCGAGGGCCTCTTCGGGCGGGACATCACCGAGGCCGCCGAGAGTCCGCTCGGCGCCGAAGCGTGGCAGCGGCGTCGCCCGAACGGCGACATCGTCCCCATCGAGGAGCTGCCGTTCGTCCGCACGCTCCGCACCGGCGAGATCGTGCGCAACGAGGTCATGAGCGTGCGTCGCCCGGACGGCACCGACATCTGGATCGAGGTCACGACCTCACCAGCGCGCGGCGCTGACGGCCGAATCGAGGCCTCGGTTTGCAGCATCACCGACGTCACCGAGCGGTTCGAGGCCCAACGCGCCCTGGCAGAGTCGGAGCGCAGCTTCCGCCTCCTGGCCGAGAACTCGGTTGACGTCGTCACCCGACTCGATCGGTCTGGCGCCGCGCGATACATCTCGCCTGCCATCACAGGGTTGTTGGGCTACGAGCCCGCGGATCTGCTCGGGGCCGGACACCTCGACGTCGTCCACCCTGACGACCGGTCGACCCTGGGGGCAGCGTTCCGTCGGCTGGCGAGCGGCAACGCACAGCGGGTTGTCGTGCGTCAACGTCGCACGAACGGCGAGTACATCCACGCCGAGGTGACGATGCGCGGCGTTCGCCTGCACGACGGAAGCGTCGAGGTGCATGCCCGCACCCGCGACATCTCGGCAACGGTCGAGCAAGAACATCGCCGCCGCGAGGCCGAACATGCGCTTGCACAGAGCACGGCTCGGCTCGAGGCGCTGGCCGGCCTCTCGATCGATGCGATCGTCGTCTTCTCGCCCCAGGGCACCGTGCTCTTCGCATCGCCAGCGGTCGAGGGCCTCGTCGGCGTTCCTCCAGGCGACCTCGTCGGCAAGGGCCTGTTGTGGGCTGTGCACCCAGATGACCGCTCCCAGCTCATGACGGACTTCGCCCGACTGGCGACTTCCCCGGGCGAGCTCCGCACCACGACCGTCCGCATGCGATCTGAAGGCGGCGAGGATCGCGTGGTGGAGGTGATCTCGAAGAACGCCATGCACCACCCGGGCATCGAGGGCACCATCTGCAACCTGCGCGACGTCAGCGAGCGCATCGAGGCGGCGCGCATGCTCGACCACGAGGCCCTCCACGACTCGCTCACCGGCCTGCCCAACCGCGCCAGACTGCTGGCGCGCCTTCGCCGCTCCGTCGCACGCGGCGGCGCGCACGACCTGCCACCCGGCCTGCTGTTCCTCGACCTCGACCGGTTCAAGATCGTCAACGACTCGCTCGGGCACATTGCCGGCGACCTCGTGCTCCGCGAAGTGGCATTGCGACTCGCCGCCTTGGTGCGCGTCGGCGACCTGGTGGCGCGGCTCGGCGGAGACGAGTTCGTTGTGCTCGTCGAGCACGGGTCACCGGACCAACTTGAGGCACTGGCCGACCGCATCACCTCGGCGCTGCGGCGACCGATCCTCCTGCCGGCCGGCGAGGTCACGGTGACCACATCCATCGGTATCGCCCACGGGCCGACGTCTGAGCCGGAGGAGCTCCTTCGCGACGCCGACCTCGCGCTCTACCGCGCCAAGGACCTCGGCCGCGACCGCTGGGCTCGCTACGACGCAGCACTGCGCGCCGAGATGGTCGCGCGACTCGAGCTGGAGCTCCGGCTTCGCCGCGCCCTCGAAAAGG
>JAYUDU010000101.1:0-6271 GCA_043739605.1 Acidimicrobiales bacterium
GCGGAGGCTGCGACGTTCGATCAGGCCGCGTCGAGCCAGGCAGCCCAACACCTCGATGCGGTGTCCTGCCCCACCACCATCGCGTGCGGCGGCGAGCGCGCCGACTTCGGCGAGCCGATCGCCCGGTGGGTCGCAGACCAGCTGCCGGCCGGTCGCCATGAGGTGTTCCCAGAGCTGTCCCACTTCGGCCCGTTCGAGGCCGCCAAGCGAATCGCGGAGGCCATCGAGCGGGCGATTCCCGTCTGATCTGGCGAGGTTCTGGCGAGGTTCTGGCCAGGTTCTGCTCAGCTGCTGCTCAGGCAACTGGCCACGTCGCGGCGGAGGGTCGCGTCGAAGGCGCCCGCATCGCGAGCCGTCGTCACACCCCCTCCCTAGCCTGCACCCATGGGCCTGCCACTCCCGCCGTCACTCTCACCGTCGTCGATGTCGACGTTTCGATCGTGTGCCCTTGCCTACCGGTACTCGTCGATCGACCGCATTGAGGTGCCTCCGACGCCATGGATGGCCAAGGGCACCCTCGTCCACAGAGCCCTCGAACGGCTCTACGACGAGGTGCCACAGGGCCAGCGAAGCCCAGCAGTTGCACGTCACCTGCTGCGCGACAGCGTTGTCGGGGTGTTGGGCGACGACGAACATGCCGGAGTGGACGTGGGTGACGTCGACGAGTTCGTGAAAGACGCGGAGGCCCTCGTCGCCAACCTGTTCCTCCTCGAAGACCCAGACACGATCAGGGCCGTTGGCCTTGAGTTGAAGCTCG
Organism: Acidimicrobiales bacterium; assembly: GCA_043739605.1. Lineage (GTDB taxonomy): Bacteria > Actinomycetota > Acidimicrobiia > Acidimicrobiales > JAUJNH01 > JAYUDU01. Next base: position 758 of record JAYUDU010000101.1, read on the forward strand.
AGGCGACGATGCCGGGCGGTGCCGTCATCCGCGGCGTCATCGACCGCCTGGATCTGTTGGATGACGGGTCCCTCGTCGTCGTCGACTACAAGACGGGCACCGCCCCGAGCGAGGCGTACGAGAAGGAGCGACTCGGGGGTGTCCAGATGTACGCACACCTCGTCGAGGTCACCTTCGGAGTCGTTCCTGCCCGCGTCGAGCTGCTGCACCTCCGCGAGCCCGTGGCCATCTCGAGTCGGCCAAGCCCGGCTGCCCACGCGCAGCTCCTCCGCCGAACGGACGCCATATGGAGAGCCATCACCACTGCGTGCGACGACGATGCATTCGAGCCCAACACCGGACCGTTGTGTGGGGTGTGCGCCTTCGGGGAACGGTGCCCCGCGTTCGCGCCAGAGCGAGCGCACGCGCCAGGCAGCCCGTCGCGTCTTGGCGAGGCGGGCCGACAACACCGCCGGAGCCCCGGCCTCGTGAACGGGTAGGTTTCTGCGGGTGCCCGCAGCAATCCGTCGCGCCTCTGCGCTGCCCGCCATGGCGATGTCCATGCTGTCGTCTGCGCTCCCCAAGCTGCGGCCCTCGGCGGGCGTGGCCGCGCGCGTCACCGCCTTCGACGCGTCCATTGACGGGGTATTCGCGCCGATGCGGGGCAGGTCGGCACCCGATCGCCTCTTCTACGTCGCGTCAGCTCTCGGCGACCACGGCCTTCTCTGGCATGGCATCGGAGCGCTCCGCGGTCTCCGCTCCGACCGAGACTTCACGTCAGCGGTGCGGCTGTCTGTGGCCCTCGGCATCGAGTCAGCGATCGTCAACGGCCCGGTGAAGTCGCTCTTCGAGCGGCGGCGACCTCTCTTCGATGGCGTGCGACCCCACCATCTGCGCCAACCGCTGACCTCCAGCTTCCCCTCGGGACACGCCTCGGCTGCGTTCTGTGCGGCGGTCCTCCTTGCAGACGGAGACCCGCTCGGCCCCCTGTACTACGCGGCGGCTGGCGTGGTCGCCGCCAGCCGCGTGCACGTGCGCATCCACCACCCGAGCGATGTCGTCGTCGGCGCCGCCGTCGGCATCGCGATCGGCCACATCCTCAACCGGGTCCTGCCCAGAGGCCGCCCATCCCGCCCTGGATCGGCACCCTCGTAACGACGCGCCGATGACCAGCGACGTGGTTCCCGCGACGCAATGGCGCGTCGTTCGCCTCCTCGGCCGGGGCGGCACCGGTGTGGGGGAACTGGTCGAGCGGCCGGACGGCGTCCTGGTGGCACGCAAGCGGGTCGTCCTGCACGGATCTGCCGAGGCGATCGAAGGCGCGGTGCGGCGCCTCCGCCGAGAGGCGGAGGCGCTGGCCGCGCTCGACCACCCGGCCATCGTGAGGCTCCTCTCTGTTGAGGATGGCGGCGACCTCCACGACGTCGTCCTGACCATGCCGCACCTCGCAGGCGGCAGCCTCGCCGACCGTGTCGCGTTGCGCGGACCGCTCGCCGCGGTGGAGGTCGAAGCGCTCGCCCATCGCCTCCTCCCTGCGCTTGCGGCCGCACACCGCGCCGGCATCGTTCATCGGGACATCGCACCCGCAAACATCCTGTTCGGCGACCCCGACGATGTCGCCACCGCAGTGCTCGCGGACTTCTCCATCGCCGCCACCCGCGACTTCACGGCCGGGCTGACGGGCACGGGGCGGGTCATCGGCACACCCGCATTCATGGCCCCCGAACAGGCCCGCGGTGACGGAGCAGGGCCACCGGCAGACGTGTTCGCGCTCGGCGCGTGCCTGTTCTACGCCGGAACGGGACGCAGCCCGTTTGCCCCGCCTCCGCCAGCCCCGGCCGACGTCGATCCGGCCGCCGTGCTCGCCAGAGCAGCCGCAGGGAAGATCGCCGCGGTCCCGACCAGTCTCGGTGCCGGCGTGGCCGCACTGCTCGCCGGTCTGCTCGAAGCCGACCCGCTGCTGCGGGCCAAGGGATCGTCACCGGATGGCGCGTGGCGCGCCCATGAGACCCTCGACGTGGCTGCCCCAGCTCGCCAAGGCGCGTCGCCGCCGGTGCCACAAGCGCGGACCGCATCAAGAACGACCCAATCGTCGCGTCGTGCATGGATCCTCGTGGGTGCGGCGATCGCAGTTGTCGCAGTGTTGGCCACCGCGGCCCTGGTCGTCGCACCCGGCGCCGCGCCGCGGCGCGCGACCGGCACGGTGGCGCCGGCCACGACCCTGGCGGCGGCATCCACCTGTCAGACGGTGCTCTACCGGAGTGCGTGCGGACGGCCGGTCGCGCCGGGCGCGACACCAGACGGCTCGGCGTGTGCCATCGGTCGCGAAGACCTCGACCGCGACCGCCGCAACGGCTGCGAAGCGGCTGCCGATGCCCACCGCGACGGCGAGTCGCTGGCGAGTGGACGCGCCATCGAGGCGACGCTGGTCCCAGCAGGTGACATCGACACCTTCACCATCCACATCGAGGACCACCCCCAGCTGCTGTGCGACGGTCAGGTCACAGCCGCCCTCACCGCCCCCGCAGGCGCCGTCTACCTGGTGCGCATCGTGCGCGACGGCGTCGCACTCGCGCAAGCCACCTCTTCCAACGGTGAGCAGGCCCGAGCTGTGGCGCAGGAGCCGTCGTGCTTCGGTGACGATGCTGGTCCTGCCACCCTTGAGGTCAGCGCCCCGGTGGCCGGAGCCCGAACGGGAGGCGCGTACCTGTTGTCGTGGTCGGGCTCGTTCTGACCTCACTCGGCTTCGTCTTCATCGCACCACGACATGCGACGCACACCCGAGCTGGCTCCTACGCTCTGGCGCATGGACCTCGCTGGCAAGGTGATCGTGGTGACCGGGGCAGCCAGCGGCATCGGCGCGGCAATCGCGCGCCGGTGCGCCGCTGAGCGACCCGCAGGCGTCATCGTCGCCGACATCGACGAACCCGGGGCAGAGAAGATCGCTGCCGAGGTCGAGGCCCTCGGTGCGCCGGCTCGAGGAGTTCGCGTCGATGTGACGTCGAGCGTCGACGTGGCGGCAATGGTGGTACTGGCCGAAGCAACGTTCGGTCCGATCGATGTCTTCGTGCAGAATGCGGGCATCGCAGTTGGTGGTGGGTTCGACGCCACCGATGCAGAGTGGGACGCGGCATGGAAGGTCAACGTTCTCAGCCATGTCATCGGAGCAAGAGCTGTGGTGCCAGGCATGATCGAGCGCGGCGGCGGCTATCTCGTCCACACGGTCTCTGCTGCTGGCATGCTGTCGGCCCCCGGAGCTGCGCCATACTCAGTCACCAAACATGCCGCGCTGGCGTTCGCAGAGCAGCTCGCGTATACCCATAAAGATCAGGGCATCCGAGTGTCTGCATTGTGCCCGATGGGGGTCAACACGCCGCTGCTGATGAACGAGGACTCTGGCCTTTCACCCACCGGTCAAGCAGCAGTACTCGCCGCAGGCAACGTCATCGAACCCGAAGACGTAGCGGACGTCGTCATCGATGGCATCCGCTCGGAGCGATTCTTGATGCTGCCGCACCCAGAGGCCGCCCAACACGAGCACAACCGCATCACCGACCGCGACGCGTACATCAGTGCGATGGCCATGTACACGGCGTTCGCTGCGGACCAGGCTGCCGGTGGCGACCAGAGCTGAGTCGCGCAGCTCGGTCGCTCCAGAGGCGCTGGGCTTGCGCACGGGAGAAGACGTCCGCTTCCGCCGAAGCGGCCGTTCGCGTTGGAACGGCGGTCGCCTCGAGTGCATCGAACGCGACGGCTCCATCGGCATCCGCGACGACAAGGGCGCGGCGCGTTCATTGCGCGCCGCGGAGGTGGAGGTGCGCGGCCTCGGCCCCAAGGGCGCTCGCCGGTGGGAGAGCGTCGCTGCTCGCCTCGCCAGGGGCGATCAGCTGGAGCTGTTTTGAGCGGCGCCCCCATCGGTCCCGACGCCCTGTGGGATGTGGTTGCGCTCAGCGACCCGCGGTGGTCGAACGATGCGTCACGGCTCGCGTGGACAGCCACGACGCTCGAGCCCGGGGCCGACGGGCCAACCCCGCGGGTGCAGGTGTTCAAGCGAGCCACCAGCACCTGCTCCCAGGCCATCCCGTCAGGGTCGAGCACCACCCCAAGGTGGCGGCCATTCACGGCCCAGCTCGCCGTCATCGCAGTTGGCGCTGGCGACCGAGCCGGCACCGGCGCTCCGCAGGTCTGGCTCCTTGACGCCGCCTCTGACACCGTCGGCGCCCCGACCCAGCTGACCGAGATCCCCGGGGGCATCCGCGATGCCGCGTGGTCGCCCGACGGGTTTCACCTCTGTGTGGTTGCTCTCGACGGACCGAGGGCGCCGACCGCCACCGACCCGGTGGAGCTTCGGCGGGCACCAAGGGTCGTTCGAGGGCTCCGCACTCGCCTCGATGGAATCGGCTGGACCGGCGACCGGCGCACCCACCTGCACCTCGTCGACGTCGAGGACGGCGGCGTTCGTCAGCTGACCACCGGTGACTGGGATGACGCAGACCCCACATGGTCGCCGGATGGGGGCTCGATCGCGTTCACCTCCGACCGCCGTCCCGAACGCATCGACGACCGCTACCGCGCCGACCTCTGGACCGTGTCAGCGGCTGGCGGCGAGCCGAGGAGACTCACCTCGGCGGCGGGCCTCGTCGTAGCGCCGACGTGGGCGCCCAACGGCACGAACATCGCGTACCTCGGCACCGATGCCGGCGAGGCGTTCTGGACGGCGGAGCTTGAGCTGCGGACGCTTGACCCTCGCCGTGGAACCAACGCCGACGATGCCCCACCGGTTCACGCCACCGGCATCCACCGCCTGCGCGGCCCCGAGGGTCGGGTCGTGGCGTGGTCCGACGACGCGTCGACCCTCTATGTCACCGCCGCAGTCCGCGGCGCATGTCACCTGCTGCGCATCGACCCCCGCGAGACCACTCCACGTCAGACAGTGATCGGCGGAGACGTCCGCGTCGGCGGCTTCGATGTCGCCGCGGACGGCTGCGTGGTAGCCGTCGCCTCGTGGATCGACCGCCCACCCGCGATCATCATCATCGGGTCCGACGGCATCGAGGCCACCGTCCACGCTCCGGGGGCCAAGCTCGGGACGGCCGCGGTCGCCGCGCTCGGCGGCATCCATCGGCTCGCATCGACCGCCGCCGACGGGACGACGAGCACGTCGTTCGTGTTGGTGCCAGCGTCGCCCGGTCCGCATCGCCTCGCCGTCGACCTGCACGGCGGCCCCCAGGGGTGGCATCCACTTCCAGCCGCCGAAGGAGAAGTAGGCCATGGGTACCGGAACGGGTACATTGATGCCCACCATACCGACTTCAATTTCATTTTCAAAACGGCGCGCTGCCGCACCCGACGAGGTAAAGATCGCGGTGCCGTTGGCATAAGGATTGTTGTTGATCATGGTGATCGCCTCATCCAGAGTGTTAACGCGCAACACGATCAGCACCGGACCGAAAATTTCTTCCTTGTAGATAGTCATCTCGGTCGACACCTTGTCAAACAGGGTAGGCCCGACAAAGAAACCTTTTTCATGACCTG
>JAYUDU010000102.1:0-6267 GCA_043739605.1 Acidimicrobiales bacterium
CGCTTCCCGCTGGCGACCGTCCGGTGCTCGTGCTGACGCGTGACCCGATCGCCGATCGGATCGGTGCCGTCGTCGTCGCCTCACTGACGCGCACGCATCGCGGCCTCATCTCCGAGCTGCCGCTGAGCGCCGCCGCCGATGGCGTGGCCTCGGACTGCGTCGTCAGCCTCGACAACATCAACACGCTCGACCGCTCGATGTTCCGTCGGCGCGTTGCAACCCTGTCGCAAGCGCGGATGGAGCAGGTCTGTCGCACGATGGCCGCCGCAACCGGCTGCTGACCGCCTCAGAGCCGGCGCCGGTAGGCGCGTCAGGCGCCGTCGGCGCTGGCTCTGCGCGAGGCGAAGCCGAGCCAACAACATGAACTGAGGCCGCCGGCCGTTCTGCAGGAGGGAAGCGCGCAGCACGAGGTGACGCGGAGCGAACCTCGGGCGAGCACTGGACCGACGAAGAACGGCCGGAAAGGCCTCAGTCGAAGAGGATGACCGAGCGGGCGACGGAGCCGGCTTTCATGGCGTCGAATCCCTCGTTGATGTCTTCGAGCTTGATGGTGGCAGAGACCAGTTCGTCGAGCTTGAGGCGACCTTGGAGGTACAGGTCGATGTAGCGGGGCATGTCGACGCGGAAGCGGTTCGAGCCCATGTTGGAGCCGGTGAGCGTCTTCTCCGAAAGCAGGTCGACGCCGTGGATCTGCACGAACTCGCCGACCGGGATCATCCCGATGACGACCGCCGTCCCACCGGCGCGCAGCATGCTGTATGCCTGCTGGGCGGTGGCGGCCAAGCCGATTGCTTCGAAGGAGTAGTGCACGCCGCCACCGGTCAGCTCTCTCACCGCTTGGACCGCGTCGGTCGAACCTGCGTTGACGATGTCGGTGGCCCCAAAGTCGGTGGCCATGGCGAGCTTGTTGTCGAGCATGTCGATGGCGATGATGCGGGCGGCGCCAGCAATGCGAGCGCCCTGGATGGCGTTGAGGCCGATGCCGCCGCAGCCGATGACTGCGACAGTGGATCCGGGCTCAACCTTCGCGGTGGTGAAGACGGCCCCGAGGCCGGTCGTGACCGAGCAGCCGATGAGCGCGGCCTTGTCGAGTGGCATGTCCTTGGAGATCTTCACGAGGCCGTGCTCGTGAACGAGCATCTGCTCCGCGAAGCTCGACATGTCGAGAAACTGGTAGATCGGTGAGCCGTCCGGCGCCTGCAGTCGCTGCGAGTCGAACGGGCGCTGGACCGCCTGCTTGTCGCCGCACAGCGAGAGGTGGCCGGTGAGGCACGGCTCGCAGTTTCCGCAGTACACGGACAGGCAGGTGATCACGTGGTCGCCCGGCTGAACGTAGGTGACCTGGTCGCCCACGGCCTCAACGATGCCGGCAGATTCGTGGCCCATCACCACCGGGAGGAAGTACGGATACTTGCCCTCCATGAAGTGGAGATCGGAGTGGCATAGCCCGGCCGCAACGGTGCGGATCAGCACCTCGCGGGGGCCGACGGCAGTGGTCTGCACCTCGGTGATCTCGAGCTTGCCTGGCTGCTCGGAAAGGACTGCTGCGCGCATGGGAGGACCCCCTGGGTTCGATGGACGGCGCATGCTCGCACAGCCTGGGCCCCCGCGCTGCGTACTGTGGCCCCATGCCTGATGCCTCCGTCAATGTCCACGTCGCCGCGACCGCAGAGAAGGTGTTCGGCCTCGTGACCGACCTCGACCGCATGGGTGAGTGGAGCCCCGAGACGACGCGTCTCGACCTGAAGGGCGGCGCGACCGCTGCTGCGCTCGGCGTGGCCTGGACGGGCCACAACGCCGCCAACGGGAAGACGTGGAAGACCGACGCCAAGGTGACGCAGCTCGACGCCGGGCGCGCCTTCGCGTTCGACGTGCACGTCGGTCCGATCAAGGTCGCTCGCTGGGGCTACGAGATCGCGGCTGACGCTGACGGCGCCGGCTGCACGCTGACCGAGACGTGGACCGACCAGCGGGGCGGCCTCGTCAAGCGCCTCGGAGCGTTCATGACCAAGGTCGTGGATCGCAAGGCGCACAACGAGGCCGGCATGCGCGAGACCATCGGGCGCATCAAGGCCGCCGCCGAGGCCTGAGACGAAGGGGGTCTCGCCATCCAACGGCGCCACGCCACGGGGTCACACGCCTCATCGCAGCCGTTAGGCTGCCACCGGTGGAAGCAGTTGACAGCGACCCTCTGACGATCGAGGCCGGCGACACCACTTGGCACTTCGAGCCGGAGTTCTTGCGGTCGAACTGGACGTGCATCTGGGGTCGGGGGTGCCTTGGCATCCATGACGAACCGACGGAGGAGCTCGGTCAGGGCTGCTGTTCGGTCGGGGCGGAGATCGACGGCGACGACGAGGCCAACCTCATCGCGGTACGAGCGGTGACCCTCGATCCCGAGCGGTTCCAGCATCACGCCGAGGCCAACGATGGCATCTTCTCTGACGATCGTCGCCGCAACACCCGCGTCGTCGACGGCGCCTGCATCTTCCTCAACCGACCGGGGTTCGCGGGCGGCGCCGGCTGCGCGCTGCACATCGCCGCGGAGGAGGACGGCGAATCACCGATCGACTGGAAGCCCTCGGTCTGCTGGCAGCTGCCGGTGCGCGTCGAGTGGAGCGACCGTGGCGACGGCGGCGAACACGCCCGCCTGCGCCCGTGGCAGCGCTCTGACTGGGGACCGGAGGGCGAGACGATGCACTGGTGCTGCACCGAGGGCGACCTGGCGTACGTCGGCGACCGTCCGGTCATCGAGTCGCTTGCCGAGGAGATCGAGGCCATGGTCGGCAACGAGGTCTACGTCGAGCTGCGGCGCCGCCTCTCCTGAGGCGTCGCGGCCCGCAGAGGCGTATCGTCCGCTCCATGTCAGACACCCTCGACCGATTCACCACCATCGCCGCTGGCTTTACGTCACGCATCGATGCCGTCAGCGCAGATGCATGGAACAACGACGCACCCTGCGAGGGGTGGAAGGCCCGCGACGTCGCCACCCACGTCATCAATGCCAGCTACCACTTCAGCGGCGGCGAGCCGCCGGCTTCGATCGCCGACGCCGACCTGCCCGCGGCCTGGGCCACCGCGCGCGACGCCATCGCCTCCGCGTTGGCCGACCCGGAGAAGGCCAAGGCGCAGACACAGTCACCGTTCGGCCCCATGCCACTGGAGGACGTCATCGGCCGCCTGTCGTGCACCGACGTGCTCGTGCACACCTGGGACCTCGCCCGCGCCGCCGGCCTCGACGAGACCCTGCACGCAGAGTCGGTCGCGGGCGCGTTTGAGGGTCTCAAGCCGATGGACGCCATGATCCGCATGCCTGGGGTCTTCGGCCCCAAGATCGAGGTCGGCGCCGACGCCGACCTGCAGACGCAGTTCCTCTCCTTCCTCGGCCGCACCGTCTGACCCACCTGGACGTCCAGCCATGCGCCCGCCCCGTAGGGTCGGCGCATGGCTGAACCCACCGTGACCTTCCCCGGCTGCTCGACCCCGACCGCACCCCTCGGCGTCGGCACCTGGGCGTGGGGCGACAAGGGCACGTGGGGCATGGGCGGCTACGACGCCGACCTCAACGAAGGCACCATCGCAGAGGCGTGGGATGCATCGATCGACGCAGGCGTGACGCTCTTCGACACCGCAGAGGTGTACGGCGGCGGCGAGAGCGAGCGCATCATCGGCCGCTTGCTGAAGCGGGATCCCTCCAAGCGGGCATCGCTCGTCATCGCCACCAAGTTCATGCCGATGCCGTGGAAGCTGAACGTCACCTCCGCCGTCGCCGCGGCGGCGTCTGCGTCGATCGGCCGCCTCGGCATCGACAAGATCGACCTGTACCAGCTGCACGGGCCGGTCAGTCTGCGCTCGAAGTCGGCGTTGGCGGAGGCCTTGGCGAGCGCCCATCAGGCCGGGCTCATCAGCTCGGTCGGCGTGTCCAACTACTCCATCGCCGAGATGGAGAGCATCCACGCAGAGCTCGCCAAGCGGGACCTGCCGCTCGCGTCCAACCAGATCGAGTTCTCGTTGCTGCGCCAACGCCCAGAGACCGGTGGCCTGCTCGCGGCCTGCAAGCGCCTCGGTGTAGTGCCGCTCGCGTACTCCCCCATCGGTCAGGGCCGCCTGACGGGCAAGTACAGCGCCTCGAACCCGCCGCCCGGCAACCGCAGCTTCTCCGCTCATCCGATGGAGGAGGTCGACAAGATCGTCGCAGTGCTGCGCACCATCGGCGAGGCGCACGAGGGGCGCACACCAAGCCAGGTCGCGCTGCGATGGATCGTGGAGAAGGGCGCCGTACCGATCCCCGGCGCGAAGAACGCCAAGCAGGCGCTCGACAACGCCGGCGGCATCGGGTGGGCGCTCACCACAGCCGAGATGGCACAGCTGGACGGCGTCGCGCTCGAAGGCACCCGCACGCTCCAGCAGCGCATCTGGCAGCACGGGTAGGACCCGACGTGACCGACGCTCCGACCGGGCCACTCGACATGCTCAAAGCGATGGCGGTGGTCGAGGTCGACGAAGCGCCGGGGCTGGTGCACATCGAGCTCTTCACGATGAAGGGCCTGCTGAGCGTCCTCTGGCACGGACCGCACGATGCCGACCGCGTCGTGGTCGCGCTGGGCGGCGCAATGGGCGGACTCCTGGGGCCAGGCAAGGGGCTGTACCCGACCCTCGGGCAGACGCTCGCAGCGGAGGGCATCGGCCTGATGCGCGTGTCGTACCGAAAGTCGAACGACCTCGATCGGTGCACCCTCGACGCCGGAGCAGCCCTCGACCTGGCGTGGCGTCGCGGGGCGCGACGCTTCGTCACGCTCGGCCACTCGTTTGGCGGCGCCGTCGCCATCCGGACCGCCGTCGCGATGCCGGCTGTGGCGGGCGTCGTCACGTACGCCACGCAGTCCGCAGGCTGCGAGCCGGCCGCTCACCTCGACGGCCGTCCGCTGCTGCTCATCCACGGCTCCAACGACCGCATCCTTCCGCTTGCGGCTTCGCTCGCGGTCCGCGAGCTCGCCGACGGCGGCGAACTCGTCATTCTCGACGGTGAGGACCACTTGCTCGCCGGCGCTCAGGACGAACTGCTCGAACGCACCCTCCGGTTCGTGCGCCTCACCATGCCGACCGCATGACGGCGCACTCCCTGCGCTGGTCCCCCGGCTGAAGCCGGCGTTCTGACCGCAACTCGCGCCGCATTCCGGTCCATCCTGCGGCCAGAACAGGAGGACCGCTCACAGGGCCTCCTCGATCCTCCTCCGTCGGATCCGCTCAGCCCTGGGCCGCTGGGCCCTCAGAAGCCCACCCCCAGTGCATCCGGCCGTGGCTTGCGTTCGCGGCCATGATGGCGCCGACGGTGCCATCGGCCCACGGGGCGCCGGGGATCTTGGACGAGAGCTGCTCATCTGTCAGCTCTGCGAGCAGAGCAAGGGTGTCGGAGCGCGTCGCCAGGCCGATGCGCACCATCTCGTCGAAGGAAGTCTCCTTGTGCTCCGCCTGCCACTCCTCGGTCCAACTGTGGACGGTGGCCATGATCTGCTCCATCGACTGCCGCTCGCCATCGGGCGTCAGCCGCGCGTCCATGCCCTGCTTGCCGGCGAGGTGGCGACGAAACATGTTGTTCCAGTTCCGCTCGATGAGCGTCGTGTGGATGAAGTGGTCGGCGAACGACCACGTCGAATGCTCGTCGTGCTGGCTGTAGGTGCGCGGCGCCCTGCGCTCCTCCTCAGACATCTCAGAGAGGTGCTCCAACAGCCACGAGCGGTCCCGGTTGAGGGTGATCTCGATCTCGATGCGATGCATGCGGCTGACACTACGAAGCGGCGACGCCCCGCGCTTGGACCCCGGTCGATCGGAACCGAGGCGAGTGAGCATGTTGCTTTGAGATCTGCTCATGCCCGTTCAACGTCGCTCATGCCAGACGCGGCAACCTACGATGGGTCACACCGTGTCGCGTGCCTACCGAGTGCTCCTCGTAGAGGACAGCAGAACCGACGTCGCCCTCGTCACCGGCATGCTCGCACACACCCGCGACGACCTGTTCGAGTGCGAGGACGTTGGTACCTTGTGCGACGCCATCACGCGCCTCAAGTCCGGCGGCATCGACGCCGTCTTGCTCGACCTCACGCTGCCAGATAGCGAAGGCGAGAACACCTTCATCGCGCTGCTCTCCCAGTTCCCAGAGCTGCCCGTCATCGTGGTGACTGGCAGCGACGCCGAGGACCTCGGCATCAGCGCGGTCAATCGGGGCGCGCAGGACTTCCTCGTAAAATGGCAGATCGATCCGCCCTC
>JAYUDU010000103.1:0-6266 GCA_043739605.1 Acidimicrobiales bacterium
CGTCGAGGAGCGCATCGACGCCATGATCAACAACAAGCGTGCCCTCGCCGATCGTGTTGTCGGCACCGGCGAGGACTGGCTCACCAAGCTGTCCACCGAAGACCTTCGTGACATGGTGATGCTGCGCACCGCTGAGGCGGGCTGATGGCCTTCGACCGGCGTCGCGACGATCGATGGACGAGGTTCCCGACATCGACGCCCCGCACGGCAGAGGGTGGCGTCTCGACGTCGAAGCAGCGGGGTGCGATGGCGGACTCGTGGTGGTCCAAGCGGTTCGTGGATGTGCTCGAGGGCCTCGGCCTCGGCGCTCGCATGCAGCGCGGTCGGCGGTACGCGCGCACTGGTCAGGTCCTGCACGTGGATGTCACCGCCGGGCTGATCGCCGCCCAGGTGCAGGGTTCGCGCGCCCGGCCGTACCTCGTGACCGTGGCACGGCCGGAAGCGTCGACTGCGCAGTGGAACCTGATCGAGGCGGCGATGCGCGAGCGCGTCGGCTTCGTGGCGCGGCTGTCGGCCGGCGAGGTGCCCGAGGAGCTGGAAGCCGTGTTCGCGGCTGCGGGCACCACCCTGTTGCCGTCGGCATGGAAGGACCTGCGGGCAACGTGTTCCTGCCCCGACTGGGAAAACCCGTGCAAGCACATCGCCGCCGTGCTCTACGTGTTCGCAGACCAGCTCGACGCCGACCCGTGGCTGCTGCTGGCGTGGCGCGGCCGCACCCGCGACGACGTGCTCGGGTTCTTCTCCGGCGGCCTTGGCCTCACCGCTTCGCCCCCGCCGGCGCCATGGTGGCCCTTCCCGAACGGGAGTCTCGCCGGCGCATCGACCGACGACGCTGCGGTCGCCCCTCCGGGCCCGCCGCCAGACCCAGCAGCGGTACTCGGTCGCCTAGAGCCGCTGCGGCTCGCCGTCGGAACGGTCGCGGTCGCCGACCTCCTCGCGGCCGCATACCTCGCGGTGGCGACCGGCACGGAGGCGTGAGGCGGCTCCGGGTCGTGGTAGCGAGGCATCGTCGACGCCACGGCGCGCGGCCCTGGGCGCCGCTGGTAGTGCACGACCACCGTTCGGGGTGACGCTCCGAGGCTGAGAGCAGCCGCCGCACCGGCTCAGCCGACGGCGGGGACTCCGCGCTTGCGGCCGAGGCCGAAGGACGTCCGGGACGTCCGGGACGTCGGGTCATGAGGCCGAGACGGATGAGTTCGCCGATGAGTGCGCCAGCGTCGGCGACGGTCAGAGGCTGCATGAAGACGGACGGATCATCGTTGTTGAGTGGTGCCCCGTCGGCCACATGACCGGTGCCAACCGTCGCGCTGAGAAGCGCAGCCGACCAACGACCGATGACGTCCGCGGGGTCCGAGCAGGGTCGGGCCGAGGCCGGGAGACTCGAGATCGAGGTCGACCATGAGTACGGCCTTGCCGTCGGTTGCCATCTTGCGGCCGAGCACGCTCAGCGCAGTCGATCGGCCGACGCCGCCCGAACAGTGCATTCGGGACAGACGGCCCGACCGAGGGCGGGGGCCGCTCGAAGGACCTATGGTCCGCCATGCCGGGTCGATGCGGGCCCGGCCTCGACCCATGGGGGACGCACATGCGCCAGCTGTCCGGCATCGACGCCAACTTCTTGAACATGGAGACGCCGAACCAGTTCGGTCACGTCTCGAGCCTGTGCATCTACGACCCCGGTGACACCCCCGGCGCGGCCGGCTTCGAGGCCACCAAGGCCAACATCGAGGCCCGCCTCCACCTGCTGCCGGTGTTCCGCCGCAAGCTCGCAGAGGTGCCGTTCGGACTCGATCACCCGTACTGGATCGACGACGACGCCTTCGACATCGAGTTCCACGTCCGCAACACCGCCATCCCCGCCCCCGGTGACGAGGCCCAGCTGTGTGAGACGGTTGCCCGCCTCGTGGCCAAGCCCCTCGACCGTTCCCACCCCCTGTGGGAGCTGTACGTCATCGAGGGCCTTGAGGGCGGCCGCATCGCGCAGCTCACGAAGATCCACCACGCCACCATCGACGGCGCCAGCGGCGTCGAGCTGCTCAGCACCCTCCTCGACGTCGACCCCGCTGGCCGGGAGATCGAGCCCGCACCTCCCTGGACTCCGGAGCCGCGCCCGACCGACGGCGACCTGCTGGCCCGCACCGCCCTCAGCTGGGCACGCCGCCCGCGGCGGGCCGTGCGCGTTGGCGTTCGCGCCGTCCGCGGCCTCGCAGAGGCGACGCGAAACCCGCTGCTGGCGGCCATGGTCAGCGACCCCGTGCTGTCTCGACTGCCGGGACGCGGCACCCACTACAACCCGGACGAGGTGCCAGTGCTGCCGCCCCGCGCCGCGCCCCGCACGTCGTTCAACAAAAGCATCACTGCACACCGCAAGCTCGCGCTGTGCTCGGTGTCGCTCGACGAGGCCAAGGCCGTCCGCAAGGCGTTCGGCACCACCCTCAACGACGTCGTCATGGCCTTGTGCGCAGACTCGCTCCGCAGCTATCTCTCGGCGCGCGACGAGCTGCCGAGCGAGGCGTTGGTCGGGTTCGTGCCGGTGTCGCTGCGGTCCAAGGACGGCTCCGACGGCGTCGGGGGCAACCGCGTCTCCGGCGTGACCGCCAACCTGCACACCAACATCGAGGACCCGGTGGCTCGCTTGCAGGCGATCAGCGCGTCGATGACGGCGATGAAGGAGTTGCATGACGCGCTGCCCGCAGACGTCATCCAGGAGATCAGCGAGTTCGCCCCGCCCGCGGTCATGTCCCGGGCCATCGGTCTCATGGCGCGCCTGAAGATCGCCGACCGCACCAACCCGCCGTTCAACGTGACCATCTCCAACGTGCCAGGGCCTCGCATCCCGTTGTACAACGGCGGGGCGCTGATGGAGCACTACTACCCGGTGTCGACCATCACCGACGGTGGCGGCATGAACATCACCGTGCAGAGCTACCTCGACCGCCTCGACTTCGGTGTCATCACGTGCCGCGAGCTGGTGCCGGAGCCGTGGCGCGTCACCGACGGCATCGTCGAAGCCTTGGCCACCTTGGTCAAGGCCGCAGCCTGAACGCGGTTGCCCACCGCGAGGCGTAGCCTCGCGGTGTGCCGATGCCCCTGAAGATCGCCATCGCGATGGGGGTGGCGCTTCTCATCTTCCGGGTGGGTTTTGGCGTGCTGAAGGGCTTTGCGACGCCCATCCCTGGGCCACCGCCAGAGGGTGACATGCGCAAGTTGAAGCGCGTGTACCGGTGTTCGTCGTGCGGGCTTGAGATGCGCACGCTGCTCGCAGGTTCTGACGACCCTGCGCCGCCGCGCCACTGCATGGACGAGATGGACCTCACCAAGACCGAGGAAGACTTCCTGTAGATCTGACGCCGCCTGGCGGCTCAGCTCGGCAGGGCGGTCGGTTCGTTGAACCTGCGGAGCATCAGCCGGTGACCGTCGCTGCGCAGCTCCGCGACGCTGAACGGCTCGACGTCGAGGTGGAGGAACGACGTCGGCTCACTGCCCAGCGCAGCGGCTACCCCGGCCCTGGCCACCCACGGCGTGACGACGCACATCGTCGTGCCGGCCGTCGCGAGCTGGGTGGCAAGCCATCCACCGACGCGGGCGATGAGGTCGGCCGCCGATTCGCCGCCGTGGGGTGCCACCGTCGGATCGCGGAGCCATGCAGCGACTGCGTCTGGCTCGTCCCTGAACAGCCCCGCAACCGAACGCCCCGCCCACCGTCCGAGGTCGATGTCAGCCAGCGCGGCCTCGGCCACGGCGCCATCGGCGACACCCAGCGCCCCCGCGGCCTCGGCGCACGCGATGCCCGGACCGAGGACGACGCGGTCGGGTGGTGCGTGCATGTCGAGACGGCGCGCCTCGGCGGGCGGATGATGATGGTCTGCCGGCGACGCGAGCCGCATGGAGCGCTGCGCGTCGGTCAGGCCGTGGGTCACGAGCAGGATGCGCGTCAGCACGACGGGTTGGCGCGGGTTTGTCCACAGATCTGTCCCCAGGCTGGGGAGAAACCACACGGATGTGATCCGTTCATGCGCTGTTCATGGTCAGTCCGATGGCCCATCTGGGCTACGCGCGGAGTGACCCGGGTGCTCAGCGGTACTTGGTGGCAGCGATGAACCCAGTCGTGATGAGGCCGAGACCCCCGAGCAGATACCAGTTGCTCGACCCGCCCGGCATGACGGGCGAGTAGTTCACGATGATGAGCAGCACCCCGAGGCCGAGCAAGGCGAACATCAGGATGGGCACCCACAATGGCGATTCCTTGATGTAGTGAGGCGTGGGTGGCGTGTAGCGGGCCGAAGCGCCGATGTCGCGCCGACTGGCAGCGTCGTCGACCTCGACCTCGATGATCGAGTCCTTCTTCGGTGTGACGCGGCCGGTCGTGCCGTACCTGCCCTTCGCCTTGGCCATGGTGCCGATGGTAGTCAGCGTGCGGTGGCCACCGGTCCCCGGCTGATCGCGGCGGTCAGCGCCCGGCGCGCCGCCGCCAGCAGCGCCGGCCCGTCGGAGGCATGTTCTGGCGCCGCAGCCACCCCGGCTTTCAGCGCGATGCCGAACCCGAGGCCGACATCGGCGACCGCGGCGCTGAGGATGTCGGCGAGGCGAGCGGCGTCGTGCTCGTGGGCAACGATCGCAACCTCGTCGGCGGATCCGGTGCGGATGGCCTCGGAGCGCGTGCTGGTTCGGATGATCGACGCTGCGATGGCGTCGATGCGGTCGCTGGCGCCGTCTGCCCACACGAGCGCACAGGCGACGGGCATCCCGTCGAGGCGCGCCTTTCGTACCGCGACGGCCACTCGCACGGCGAGGTCCTCGCTGTCGAGCAGGACATCGAGCGGTGATGGGACGCCTGGTCTCGCCGCAGACGCCGCGACGTGATGAGGACGGGCCGTAGGCGCAGGCGCACCCACGAGCCTGCTGACGAGGGCGAACACATCGCGGACGGAGAACGGCTTGGACAAGAAGTCGACGGCACCGAGCTGGAGCGCCCGCTCCCGGTTGGTGGCGGCGTCGGTAGCGGAGAGAACGACGACGGGCAGCGAAGGCAAGAGATCCCGCTCTCTGAGACCGAGGAGCACCTCGAAGCCGCTGATCGGACCGAGGCGAAGGTCGAGGAGCACGCAGCCGGGCCGACTGGCTTCGATGTGTGCGGTGACCTCATCGACCGACTCGGGCGCGAGATGGTCTAGCTCCATGCCGGACGCCCTGAAGAACGCGGCGAGGAACGTCGCGATGTCGGGCTCGTCTTCGATCACCAGGACGTGCGGACGCGGCCCCGCGAGACGGCCCGCGAGCGGCTGAGCTGGAAGGGGTGAGGTGGGCACGGCGGTCGTTCGCGACGGTAGCCCGCTTCGGTGCCGACATCGGCGCCTCCGCTAGCGTCGCCTCGCCGTGGCTGCCAGAGTGCTCGTGATCGACAACTACGACTCGTTCGTCTACAACCTCGTCCAATATCTCGCAGAGCTCGGTGCCACTCCCGAGGTGCACCGCAACGATGCCCTCACCCTCGACCAGGTGGCCGACATGGCCCCAGACGCGGTGTTGTTGTCGCCGGGCCCCGGACGTCCAGAGAACGCCGGCATCACCCCCGCCCTCATCGAGCGGTTCGCCGGCGTGGTGCCGATCCTCGGGGTCTGCCTCGGCCACCAAGCCGTCGGCCAGGTCTATGGCGGCGCGGTCGTGCGCGCGCCAGAGCTGCGGCACGGCAAGACGTCGCCGGTGCACCACGCCGGAGCTGGGGTCATGGCCGGCATGCCCAACCCGTTCCTGGCCACCCGGTACCACTCGCTCGTCGTTGACGCAGGCACCGTCCCCGATGTGCTCGAGGTCACGGCGTGGACCGACGACGGCCTCGTGATGGGCCTGCGGCACCGGACACTCGACGTCGAAGGGGTGCAGTTCCACCCCGAATCGATCCTCACCGAAGCCGGCCGTCGTCTCCTGGCAACCTGGCTGCGCCGCACGGGACACGAGGCCCCCGAAGCGGTCGCCTCGAGGGTCGCCGGCGGCTGAGCAGGGCAGGTCCGGCGCCGGGCAACAGCCTCAGGTGGTCGAGGTGGTCGAGCCGGGCAGGAGGTGCGTGGTGGATGTGGTCGTCGATGCGGTGCCGGTGGTGAGAACGACCGTCGAACCCCTGGTGGCCAGCGTGCCGCCCGCGGGGTTCTGGCCAACGATGACCGGCCCGCTGCCAACAACGCTGGGCACGAATCCTGCGTCGATGATGGTTTGGCGGGCGGTGGCGGTGTCCTGACCCTTGACGTTGGGCACGGCGGCCTTGCCAG
>JAYUDU010000104.1:0-6264 GCA_043739605.1 Acidimicrobiales bacterium
CCACAACTGATACGTCTGGCCCTTGGCCAGCGGCGCCATACGTTTCGGGAGCAGGTAGGCGTCGCCCGATGGCAAGACTGTCGCATCGGCCAGCGGGACGCCCTTTGGGTCTTGCAGGTGGACAACGCGTGCGCCCTCAGAAGTGGCGGCCGCGGCAGCGGCCGCGCTGATGTCGCCGCTCCGGGCCTGCTTGGAGATGGCCGCGATCTGGGTCCGCTGGGAGTTGAGCGTCGACCTGAGCGAGCCGATGACGCTGGCGAAACCGAGAACGACGGCAGCCGCGGCGGCGAGACTCAGGACCGTGCGCAGCCGGTGGTTCACACGGCGAGCTGACCGCGCGTTCGTCCCCGCGCTGAGGTCGACGAAGGACAGGACCGGTGCTTCGACGGTGGGGCGAGCGCCCTCGATCGAGTCTGCGATGCGGTCCCACAGGCCGGTCGGGGCTCCTGTGCCCGCGAACGCGAGCATGGCCGCGACCTCGCGATGACCTCGCACCTCATCTGCGCACCGCGGGCAGGTCGACAGGTGCCCCTCGACGACGTCTGCCTCGTCGTGCTCGAGGGCGTCGAGTGCGTAGACACCGAGGAGGTCCTCGATCTGAGCGTGGGTGAGAGACTTCATGAGACACCGATCCCTGCGTTGGTCAGGTCGGAGCGCATGCGCTTCAGGCCGGCGCGAATGCGCGATTTGATGGTTCCCTCTGGCACACCGAGCCGGATGGCCACCTCTCGGTAGGAGAGGCCACCGAAGTAGGCGAGCTCGATGGCTCTTCGCTCATCGGCTGGCAAGCCGCCGACGGCCTCTTGCACGTGGCCAGCGACGGCGAGGTCCCACACCTCGTGCTCGATGTCGTAGCCGCTGGTGGCTGCGGACGCCGCCTCTCGTTCCTCGCGCCGCTTGCGCGACACGTCGGATCGCAGCGCATCGACAGCCCTGCCGTGCGACTGTGCGAGCAGGAACGACCGGAGCGTGCCACGCTCAGGGTCAAACCGGTCCGGCGAGTCCCAGAGCCGAAGAAACACCTCTTGGGTGACCTCCTCGGCAGCGGTCGGGTCGTTGAGCACCTTGCGAGCCAAAGCGTGCACCGCGCCGGCGTGGCGCCGAAACAGCTCGGCGAGGGCATCCTGGCGCCACCGACCCACCCCGACGACGAGCGCGGTGTCGCTCATGTCTCGCAGCGCAGTGGTCATACCTAGACTCTACGGAGCGGACCGACAGCACGGATGTCGCTCGCCTCCCGATCCTCGATCTCGAAAGAATTCACCATCCACGTCATCCGCTGGCTGTGAGGGCACCGTATTGTTCCGTGATGACTCGCCCCGACCTCCTGGCACACGCCCTCCGCTCCGGAGTCGCGGCCACCCTGCTCGTCGGAGCGGTGGCGTGCGGCGGCTCGAACAAGGCCAAGGCGGCAGCCCCAACTTCGGGCAACGCCGTGATGGTGAAGGACTTCAAGTTCCTACCGCCGAACCTTGTCACCAAAGTCGGTACCAAGGTCACGTGGACCTTCGCGGACGCCCAGGAGCACAACGACCGCTTCGACGACGCAAGCATCCCGCTCATCGGTGGCACCGAGGGCATGAAGAACGGCCAGAGCGCCGGGTACACCTTCACGAAGGCGGGCACGTTCGCCTACAAGTGTGGCATCCACAACTACATGACGGGTGTGGTGACGGTCGAGGCCTGATTGGCCCCCGTTCGCCTACCGTTCACATCTCCCCTACCCATCCCCTACACAGGAGAACCAACACAACCATGGACTACGACGTCGATCTGCTGACGAGCGACACCGCTCGACTCAGCGAAGAGAACCATGAGGCCATGCGCACGATGCGCTCGGACGTCAGCGACCTACACGCTGAGCTCCGCATTGCTCAGGGCGGTACCTCCCGCCGCAACTTCCTCATCCGCTCCGGCATCGCCGCCTCGGCCGTCACCATCGGTGGCTCGCTGATTCCGATGTCGTCCCTGTGGTCTCCGGCCTACGGCGCAGAGCTCAGTGATGCTGACATCGCCGCCTTCGCTGCGTCGGTCGAGTACACCGCCGTCGAGGTGTACAAGGCTGCTGGCGCCAGCGGTCTCGTCAAGACGCCCGCCGTCGGTGCCGCAGCGACGTCGTTCGCCGCTGACCACACCGCACACGCGGCTGCGTTCGCGTCCAACTCGGGAGGCAAGGCTACGGGCAAGCCCAACACAACCCTGCTGACCATGCTCGCCGACCAGCTCAAGGCTGCGAAGACAGAGAACGATGTCCTCAAGATCGCGTTCGACACCGAGAACGCAGCCGCTGCGACCTACCTCTTCGCCCTTGGCGCGCTCAAGGCCGGCGCTTACCGCGACCTCACAGCGTCCATCCTGCCGATCGAGGCCGGCCACGCCGCCACCATCTCGATGGTCCTCGGCATCGCCCTTACGGACCCCAAGGCCGTTCCGAAGCAGCAGACCGAGGACGGCAACCTGTCGCCGCTCATCGGCAAGCCCTGATCGATCGAACCGGAAGAAACGAACACACCATGACACTCGACATCAACCACGACGAAATGGCACGCGCGCTGCGCGAGCTTGAGTCTCACCACCAGTCAACCCTGAAGCCGATGGCCGACCTCGTCGACCGCCTCTACCAGGACGAAACCGACGACCAGTCCAAGTGGGACATCATTGCCGGCGGGGCCAACCGCGCCAAGTACCTCAAGGTCGGCGGCGTCGCAGTGCTGACCTCGGCGGTCCTCGCGGCCTGCGGCAGCAGCAAGTCGACGCCCGCTGCATCCGAGGACACGAGCACCACCGTGCCCGCAGGCGCCTCGACAGCCAAGGCCGATGCTGGTGACCTCTCCGTCGCGAAGTTCGCCGCCTCGGTTGAGCTCTTGGCAGTCGCCGCGTACAAGACGGGCGCCCCGCTTCTGAAGGACAAGACGGCGATCGCTGCCGCCAACGCCTTCTTGGCCCAGCACACCGACCACGCTGCTCTCTTCAACAGCGTCCTCACCGGCAACGGCGCCCCTGCCGTCACCGAACCCAACGCTGCCTACCTGGCCGCTCTGAAGCCCGCCATCGACAAGTTGAAGACGGAGATGGACGTGCTTCTCTTCGCTCAGGACCTCGAGGCCAGCGCGGCTGCGACGTACTTCGCCACGGTGAACGGCGACACTGCCACCGGGATTCCGGCGTTCAAGGACCCGAAGCTGGCCAACGCCACGATCAGCGTCGGCGGCACCGAGTACCGGCACGCAGCGATCCTGTCGTTCGTCACGAAGACGCCGATCGCGTCGACGGCCAAGGGCTTCCTCACGAAGGGCAAGGCCCTCAAGCCCATGTGATGACTCGGCCGGTCGCCTCCGGGCGGCCGGTCAAACCACCTTCGCGCCGCGTTGCGGCCGGGGAACGATGAAGGCCCGGCTCGGAAGAGGAGCCGGGCCTTCATGGTGTCTGCTGACCGACGCAAGCGTCGGATCGGGTCAGTCCCAGTCGACCTGGGCGGCCAGGTCGGCTTGCATCTGCTTGTAGGTGGGGTCGTTGGTGAGCGGCATCAGTTGCATCAGCTTGGCGATGCCCTGCGTGCCGCTGACCTTGATGCGGCCCTGCATGAACGCGGCATTGGCGTCGAGGTCGCCCTTGTCGATCTTCTTGGCGTCGTCGTAGCTGCGGCTGAGAATGACCTCTGCGCCCTCAAGTTCACCAAACTCGGCCTCGGTGAGGATGCCGTTCTCGATGATCGTGTACCACTTGACGTCGCCATCGGGCGCGCCGGTGACGACGTACGCCATGCGCACGGACACCCCCGGGCGTTCGGCTTGGCCCTCGGCTTGGGCCTTGGTGGCTGCGAGCCACTCCTCAGACAGGTACTTCACGTTGCGTTCTCCCTCGGGCAGACGGTGACGGAAATGTCACCGGCATCCTGCCACAGCGACCCGACACGAAGGCCGCGTCAGCACCCCGCGAACAAGTCGTCCTCGTCGATGCCATCGACGACCGCGCCGGGGTGGGCGCGCACCCAATCGTCGTAGGGATGGATGCCACGAGCGACGTCTTCTGGCAGTCCAAACCAGAACCTGTTGGTCGGGTCGATCTGCGTCGCGTGGGCCAACAGTGCGTTGCGCCGAGCGTCGACGTGCTCGCCGAGCGCGAGCCGCGTCGTGATGCGGTGATCCTGACCCGGTCGGTCAAGCCATTTGGCATCGAACGGCGACTCAAGGCCGAGCTTGACGTACGCCTCGTGCGTCGCAACCATGCGGGCCTTGGACCACGTCGACCAGTAGACCTTCGAGACCTGCCACGGGGGTCCGGCCCACGGGTGCGCGTCGGGGTCTGCTGCAGCCGGGATGGCGGCCATGGTGATCTCATGCACCCTGAGGTGGTCAGGGTGGGGGTAGCCCTGCTGGTCGTCGCCGTAGGTGAGCACGACCTGGGGGCGCGTCCGTCTGATGATGGCGACGAGTCGTCCGACCGCCTCGTCCAACGGCGCGTTGGCGAAGTTGTCGGCGCGCTTGTTGGCGTCGCTCTCTGGCATGCCGGAGTCGCGATAGCCGAGCATGATGACCTCGTCAAAACCAATCACCCTGGCGGCAGCATCAAGCTCTGCGCGGCGCACTGCGCTCAGGTTGTCGCGTATCTCTGGGGTGTCCATCGACGGATTGAGGATGTCTCCCTCCTCGCCGCCGGTGCAGCACACCAACACGGTGTGGACGCCCGCCTGGGAGTAGTGGGCGACGGTACCTGCGCCCTTGCTGGCCTCGTCATCTGGGTGGGCGTGCACGCTGAGCAGGCACCGCAGGGCGGTGTCGCCGACGGTAGCGGTTCGAGGCTGGGGGCGATCGTCGACCTGGTCCATGACAGGCGTCAGCCTTCCACACCGAGCATCGTTCTCGGGCAGCGTCGCGACTGCCACGGCCGGCGGCGCGTCGTGCCCGCGACACGCTCGCGGAGGCGCCCGAAGGACCTGGGTGACCGCAGATCTCGTCCGCCGACCCCCGATCGCCGAGTCGATCGTTCTAACCCGGGCTGTCCGAGGGCGGCCGGATCGATCGACGCCTCTGGGGCCAGGCTGGGCGGTAGCCGACTCTGCTCCCCGAATATCGCTGTGAACGAAGGCGCTCCTTTTGCGATCTTCTCGGCCGGGGCCATCACGCCGCGGCTCGGGACCGATCGCCCAGTTCTGTAGCGTCAAGCGATCGCTCCGGCACCACCGACCCCGAGCGGTCGGCCAAGCCGACGTGGCAAGACGACGAGCTCCCGCCGACATCCCAGCAAAGCATCGGTCCCGTGTTCCACTCGGCGGTCCTGACGCCGTCCTGCACCAAGACGGCCGACTGGCGCACACGAGGTACCTCGGCGGGCGGCGTCCGGAACGGCGTCGCGCGAGGATTCTCAATCGCGCGAGGCGGCGCTGCGGTCGAGGACGGCGTCGAGCGCCTGCAGTTGGAGAAGCGTCGGCCACACGTCACCCGCTTCGCCTGCGAGCGGAGCTCGCCTTGTCGACGCCGCGTTCCCTTGGGCAACGGCGTGGGCTCTCAGACATGGCGCAGGCGGGTCTTCGCGTGTGCCGTCGGGGGAAGGTGGATGGGTTTCACCAGATTCGGGCATCCGCCCGGAGGTTCCACCGTGTTCGTGCGCTTCGGGTACGAACGTGGTGGGACCTCGACGACCGACGCGAATTCGGTGGAGGTGTCGGGACGCGAACACGCCCGACAAGTTGGCGGACCACGAGCGACCCGGCCGCGCTGAGCTCAGCGAAGAAGGTCGGCCTCGGGACTCAGCGGGCGCGGCCCCGCACGAAGGTGGCGACGGTCTCGACGTGGCTGGTGCCGGGGAACAAGTCGAGGACGTGCGCGGCGACGAGGCGATAGCCCATCGAGGCGAGCACCCTGGTATCGCGTCCGAACGAAGCGGGGTCGCAGCTGACGAGGACGAAGAGCTCTGCGTTGAGCGCAGCCAGTGCGGCGGCACCGTCGGCGCCGAGGCCGGTGCGCGACGGGTCTGCGATGACGACGTCCGGCGCCGACGCGGCGCCACCGGCCATCTCGATGTCGGCGACTGGGGACGACACGACGTCGCAGTCGATGCCGCCGAGGTTGCGGCGTGCATCGGACACCGCAGATGGATGCGACTCGATGGCGATGAGGCGCACATCCGGGCGGGGGCCGACGATGGCCCCGCCAAGGAGGCCGACACCTGCGTACGCGTCGACGAGGGCGGCGCCGGCTCCGGCCTCGTCCAGCACGGGCGCGACGGCCGCCGACACGACGTCGACGAGCAGCTGTGCCGCCG
>JAYUDU010000105.1:0-2360 GCA_043739605.1 Acidimicrobiales bacterium
CGAGCTCGACGCCCACATCGACGGCGGCGAATCCCCGGTCGTCGTGATGCTGGGCACCTCCGCCGCGGCAGGCGCGGCCGCGCAGTTCTTTCGCATCGCCGATGACCTCGCCTCGATGGGCGCCCGGTCGGTGCTGCTCGTCGGCGACCCGTCCAACCTCGACGCGGTCGCGGGGCATCCCGGAGCGCGGCTGTTCGCACCCGTCACGCAGGTCCTGCCCCGCTGTTCGGTGGCGGTGATCTCCGGCGCGCTCGGTGGCGTCGCCGCGGCACTGTCGGCAGGCGTGCCGGTCGTGGTCCTCCCCCAGCTGTTCGACCAGGTCTGGCACGCGCGACGCGTCG
This sequence comes from Acidimicrobiales bacterium, assembly GCA_043739605.1. Taxonomy (GTDB): domain Bacteria; phylum Actinomycetota; class Acidimicrobiia; order Acidimicrobiales; family JAUJNH01; genus JAYUDU01. Next base: position 342 of record JAYUDU010000105.1, read on the forward strand.
AAAAGCTCGGCGTCGGCATCGGCGTTCGCACCGCCCGCCAGGTCGCAGCCGCGGTCCACAAGATCCGCTCTGATCCCAGCTACGCGCGGCGGGCGCGGGCGCTCGCCGCAGAGCTCGCGAAGGACGACGCGATGGCAGTCATGATCGCCACGGTCGACGACGTGCTCGCCAGCTGAGCCCCACGCGGCGAGGCCCCGGCGTCTCCGCCGGAGCCCGTCGAGTGCGGGTGCGCTTGGACCCGGTCAGACCCGGTCAGACCGCCGCGAGGTTGGCGGCGACGAAGTCCCAGTTGACGAGCGAGGACAGGAAGGTCTCGACGTACTTCGGCCGCGCGTTGCGGAAGTCGATGTAGTAGGCGTGCTCCCATACGTCGATCGTCAGCAGAGCCTTCTGGCCGTGCTTCATGGGGAGGTCGGCGTTGGCCGTCTTGGTGATGGCGAGCTTGGAGCCATCGTGGGTGAGCCACGCCCAGCCGGAACCAAACTGGGTGAGCGCCGCCTCGGTGAACTGCTTCCCGAACTCCTCGAGCGAGCCGAAGGCCGAGTTGATGGCGTCGCCCACCTCGCCGCTCGGGGCGCCGCCGCCGGTCGGCGAGAGGCACGACCAGTAGAAGGTGTGGTTCCAGATCTGGGCGGAGTTGTTGAACAGCCCAGCCTCTGACTCCATGATGATGCCCTCGAGGTCGGCGTCGGTCTTGTCGCCGCCGGTGAGGTTGTTGAGGTTGGTGACGTAGGTCTGGTGATGCTTGCCGTGATGGTACTCAAGGGTCTCTGCGCTGATGTGGGGCGCGAGAGCATCCGTTGCGTAGGGCAGCTCGGGGAGGGTGAAGGCCATGGGTGCACCCTACCCAGCCGATCCACCATCAGCCTCCGTCGCGGCCTGAGCGCGGGGCCGCGCCTCGCTACACCCGTCAACATCGGCGTACCCTCGTCGCCTGTGCCGAGGACCGCGCCGCCGGATGTGCCCGCGCACGACGAACGCGGCCGCCGCGCCCACCGCATCGGGTCGGCGCGGCTGTGGTCGCTGCTCCTGGTCGCCGGCGCGGCGGCCGTCTCGATCCAGCAGATGACGCAGCCCGACTACAACGCCCACCGAAAGGCTCCGCCCAGCGAGTACCTCCCCGTCGTGTTGCCCGGATTGGCGTTGGTCGCGGTCATCGCGTGGCGCATCTGGCGCTGCAGGGTCGAGACCTCCACCACCGGCATGCGGGTGATCCGGACCACCACGACCGACGACCTCCCCTGGGCCCAGGTCGCAGGGTTCGAGGTCAAGCGGACGCCCAACCGTGGCGGTTGGAGGCTCGTCGCTCGCCACATCGACGAACGTGTCACCGTGCTCGCAAACACGCCAGGCAAAGGCGAAAAGGCCAGAGCCAGGGTCGAGGCGCTGCGCGCCGCGCTCGAAGACGATCGCGACGCGTTCGGAGGCGTCAGCTCGCGCGGCGACAGTACGGCTTGGCCAACGCCTGGGGCAGCGGCGTCGACAGGAACTCGATGAGGTCGCTGCCCTCGTCGACGGCGCCGAACGTCACACCACCGGTCGTTGCGGTCGCGACGCGCCGGAACACCTGGAGGCCGGTGGCCTGATAGCTGCCTGCCGTGCGACCCTCGACCTCCCACAGACCGTCCGATCGCCGCTCCATGCGATACACCGAACGCGGCGGCACCTGACGCGGGCAGCCGCGAAGGTGCGCGACAAAATCGGACTCCGCCACCACCTCACGTAGCGCCGGGTCGGACAACATCCACATCGTGGCCCAGTCCTGCTCGTACTCGGCTTGCCAGTATCGGGCCGCCGTCGGCCCCAGGAGCTCGCGGTCGGCCGAGTCGGACCGACCGGGGGACGTGAGGCCGAGCACCACCATGCATGCAACCACGACGCCAATCGCGCCGGCCATCGGAAGGAGGCAGCCGCGTCGACGCGGCACGTCTGGCTCCGGGCCGGGCGGGCTCGCCGGTGGCGGTCCAAGGTCCGCGTGTTGCCGGGAGCGAAGGTGGGCGACCGGACCGTCGCGGCGGC
>JAYUDU010000106.1:0-14859 GCA_043739605.1 Acidimicrobiales bacterium
CCACACGATCTCAGCTGACGATGCGCACGCCGGTGATGCCGCCGTCGAGGAGCAACTCTGCTCCGGTGGTGAACGTGGTCGGCGCGGCCAGGAAGACGACGGCGGCGGCCACCTCCTCTGGGGCGACGAGCCGTCCGAGCGGCTGACGCGCTTCGAGGGCTGCGAGGGTGGCAGCCGGGTCGTCGGCGGCGTCGATGAGCCGGCGCACCCATGGGCCATCGACCGTGCCCGGTGACACGCAGTTGACGCGGATGCCGTAGCCCGCCTCGTCCGCAGCCATGGCCTTGGCCAGTGCGAGCACCGCGCCCTTCGACGCCGAGTACACGGCGCGCTCGACCAGGCCGACCTCGGCCGCGACCGAGCAGGTCATGACGATGGTGCCGCTCCTCTGGCTGCGCATCGATGGAATGACGGCGGCAGAAAGGTTGGCGATGCCGAACACGTTGACGGCGAACACCGCAGACCACTGCTCCGGCGTCGCATCGACCACGGAACCGACTGCGCCGATGCCTGCGTTCTGGCACACCACGTCGATGCGCCCGTGCGTGGCGAGGATCTCCGTGGCCGCGGCCTCGCATGCGCCCCGATCGGTGATGTCGAACCCGTTGGCGATGTCGAGCCCGACGACGATGTCGCCCCGCGCCTCGAAGGCCTCGACGAGTGAGGAGCCGATGCCCCCCGCACTGCCGGTGACGATGACGACCCGGCGATCCGTGGCGGTGGCGGCGCTCGTCGTCGTCATGGTGTTGCCTCCAGTGTGGCCTGCGCGAGGGCACCGAGCCGCTCGACGAAACCCTCGAGCGGTGCGTGCTCGAAGATGGTGGAGGCAACGAGACGCCAGCCACCATCCTCAAAGCCTGCGAACCGCGGATGCGGCGGATAGGTGATCATCTGCTCGGCGATGGCCGCACGGACCAGGTCGATGCGCGCCTGATCGATGGCATCGGTGCCTTTCGCTTCGGCGGCCACGGCCTCATGCGCGGTGACGGCTCCACTGGCGGCTTCGCGTCGCGCCGACGCAGCCCCACAGAGCGCGCCGATCAGCGCGGCCGCTGCCGCCGGCTCCGCTGCCGCGCGCGGGATCGCCCATGCGTGGCACCCCGCGTAGGTGACGCGACGCGTCGGGCCGGCGGGATACGCGCTGGGCCGAAGCACGTCGCCGTGCACGCTGGCCCGCAACCCAGCTGTCGCCCCCGGCCATGCTGCGCCGAGCGCGGCGCGGCCGTCGCCGAGCGCGGCGTCGACGTCGTCGTAGTGCCAGCCCTCGATGCCATCCATGCCGGCCGTGAGGGCGCTCAGTGTGTGCAGCGCTGTGGTGGCGGCACCCGCGTCGATGACGAGGCGACCAGCGTCGTCGAGGAGGCGAGCACCCGTGCCGACAACCAGCTCGAAGAAGGTGCCGAACAGTCCGGACTCGCGGCCGGGTACGGCCATGCGCCGCCCGGCGCGCCCCATCGCGAGCACATCGTCCCAGGTGTCCGGTGCCTCCGGCACCAGGTCGACGCGCCGCCACATCACACGGACGTCCACGTTGCGCGGCACGCACAGCAGCTCGCCCGCCATGCCGCGACACAGCGCCACCGCGCCTTCGGATTGGGCATCGACGACTGCCGGGTCGATGACGTCGTCGAGGGGCCGCAACCAGGCGGCTTGCGACGGCGCGTACTTGCCGTGGGTGGAGATGACGTCGATCCGCTCGCCCGCACCGAGGCGGCGAGCGACCTCGGTGTTGAGGGTCGGGTGGTCGGCGTGGACGACGATCTCGATGTCGTCGATGCCAACCGAAGCGCCCAGCGCTTCGAGGCCTGCGTACAGGCCGTCGTACATGGGACCGCCGACCAGCGCGACGACGAGCGATGTCATGACGGCGTCGGGATGTCGTCGTCGATGAGACCTCGGTCGCGGAGGTCGTCCCACAGCCCGGTCGGCATCGGTTCACGGATCGCGGCGGCGGCCGTCTCGATCTCGGCGACGGAGCGAGCACCGACCAAGACCGTGGCCACCGCGGGATGGCCCAGCCCGAAGCGGATGGCGGCGCGCGCCAAGTCGACGTCGTGGTCTGCGCACACGCGCGCCAGCCGGTCCCGGCGTGCCACCACGGCGACCGGCGCGGCGACGTAGTCGTACGTCGTGCCGCCCGCGAGCAGACCCGTGTTGAGCACGCCGCCGAGCACCACCGCGACGCCGTCCGCCGCACATCGATCGAGAAGGCGCCGGGTCGCGGCGTCGTGCTCGAGGAGGGTCCATCGCCCCGCGAGGAGCACGACGTCGATGTCGGTCTCGCCGATGAACCGCTCGAGCGCGCCGGCCTGGTTCATGCCAGCACCGATCGCCCCGACGACGCCCTCGTCGCGCAGCCGACGCATCGCAGGAAACGCGGTGCGCAGCGCCTCGTCCTCTCGGTCGTCGGGGTCGTGCAGGAAGCAGAGGTCGACGCGGTCAACACCGAGCCGCTCCAGGCTCGACTCCAGCGACGTCCGGATGCCTCGCTCTGACAGGTCGAACTCGGCGTGACGCGGTGCCTCGTCAGCGAAGATCGTGGTGCCGGCGGCACCGTCCACCAGGACGCGGCCAACCTTGGTCGAGATCGGCGGCAGAGCGGTTCCAGCTGGCAGCGCGGCGAGTCCCTCGCCCACGCGCTGCTCTGCCAGACCGACGCCGTACAGCGGGGCGACATCGATGAGGCCCACATCGAGATCAACGGCGCGACGGATGACAGCGACAGCATCCGCCGCCTCGACGCGCTCGTACAGCCCGCCGAGCGCAGCAGCGCCGAAGCCGAGTGAGCCGATGCGCACATCAGATCTGCCGACAGTCCGCCATCCCACCGTCTGTACGGCCTGCTCGATGCTCGTACCTCGCGTCCGTGCGTCCGGGGCCGACGGCCGTCGCTCTGGCCCCACCAGGCCGACCATACATCCCGTCAATGCCTGTGGCGCCTCCTCGATGCTCGTTCCTCGCATCCGCTCAGCACCGCCGGCGGCCTATGAGCCACCACCATCGAGCCGACGGCATTCGCCATTGACTTGACATCGTCGTGGCGTCTACGACTGAACATGCCATGAATCGCACCGATCACGCCGTCGCGGTACTCCGCAGCCGTGTGCGCGATGGTCGCCTCGAAGCGGGCGAGCGTCTGCCCCGCGAGTCGGACCTCGCGACCGAGCTGGGAACGTCTGTGACCACGGTGCGCGCCGCGGTGAGGGACCTCGTCGGCGCCGGCCTCCTCCGGGTTCGCCAGGGTGATGGCACGTATGTGACTCAGCTCGACGCCGACGCGCTGTTGGCGCCGATGGCGGCGCTGGCCGACCTTGCAGAGCCGGCGACCCTGCTGGAGTGCCACCAGGTGCGCCGCATCCTCGAGCCAGCCGCGACGGCCGCGGCCGCACTCGCTCTGTCGGACGACGACATCGCCGGCCTCGCCGCGCTCGCCGCCACCATGGACGCGGCCACGAACGTCGACACCTTCATCGATGCGGACCGCCAGTTCCACGCGACGATCGCCGCCGCGAGCGGGAACCAGTTGCTCGCCGGGCTGACCCAAGCACTCACGAGCCGGGGCACTCGCATGCACGTGCACCGGGCACGCACCAACGCTGATGCGCTCGGCGCCGCCCGGGCCGCCCACCGGGAGATCTTGGCGGCCATCACCGCCCGCGACGCGGAGTGGGCGCGCGCCGCGGCAACGGCGCACCTCGCCGACGGCGAACAGTGGCTGCGCAGGGTCCTCGCCACACCAACGGCGCGACCCCGTCGCACCCCGAACAGCTGAGGAGCGCGCCATGCGCATCACCGGTTACGACGTCATCGACCTTCGCTTCCCGACCTCCAAGGGCCTGCACGGCTCCGATGCCATGCATCCCGACCCCGACTACTCCGCCGCGTACGTGGTGCTGCACACCGACGACCCCGGCGGCACCAACGGGCATGGCCTCACCTTCACCATCGGGCGCGGCACCGAGGTCGTCGTCGCCGCAGTGCACGCCCTCGCGCCTCACGTCGTCGGGCGCGATGTTGGCGACCTCGCCATCAGCATGGGGCCGCTGGCGCGGTCACTCGCTCGCGACGGCCAGCTGCGGTGGATCGGGCCGGAGAAGGGCGTGCTGCACCTGGCAACGGCCGCCGTCCTCAACGCCACGTGGGACCTCGTCGCCAAGGCCGCGGGCCAACCGCTGTGGCAGGTCGTCGCCTCGATGACGCCCGAACGCCAGGTCGACCTCGTCGACTGGCGCTACCTCAGCGACGCGCTCACGCCCGCCATGGCGCTCGAGCGACTGACCGCTCAGGCGCCCCGGCGGGCCGAGATGATCGCCCAGCTCGGCGCCTCTGGCATCCCCGCCTACACCACGTCCGCGGGTTGGATCGGGTACGAGGAGGACGAGATCCGGGCTCGGTGTCGCGCCGCGCTGGCGCAGGGGTTCACCCATCTCAAGGCGAAGGTCGGCGGCACGATCGAGGCCGACCGTTGGCGGCTCGAGGTCGTCCGCTCCGAGATCGGCGACCTGCCGCTCGCCGTCGACGCCAACCAGGTGTGGGAGGTCGATGAGGCCATCGCGCATGTGCGCGCCCTCGCCGACTTCAACCTCGCATGGATCGAGGAACCGACGAGCCCTGACGACATCCTCGGCCACGCCGCCATCGCCCGGGGGGTTGCGCCGATCCCTGTGGCGACCGGGGAGATGTGCCAGAACCGGGTGATGTTCAAGCAGTTCCTCGCCGCGGGGGCGATGCAGATCGCCCAGATCGACGCCTGCCGGCTTGCCTCGGTCAACGAGGTCTTCGCGGTGCTGCTCCTCGCGGCCGAGCACGGCGTGCCGGTGTGCCCCCACGCCGGCGGCGTCGGCCTGTGCGAGTACGTCCAACACCTCGCAGCCATCGACGCCATCTGCGTCACCGGAACCACCACCGGCCGCGTCGTCGAGTACGCCGACCCGCTGCACGAGCACTTCGTCGACCCCGCCGTCATCCGCGGCGGCAGCTACGTCCTGCCATCCGCGGCCGGCTACTCGGCGCAGATCAAGGCCGCTTCGCTGGCGGAGTTCGCCTTCCCCGACGGCCCAGAATGGGCCAGCCGCATCTTTGCATCTTGATGCTACGATGGCAGTATGGCGCGCACGCGAACGACCTTGACGATCGACGACGAGGTGCTTCGGGCCGTGAAGGTCCGCGCCGCGCGCACCGGCAAAGGCGATAGCGAGGTCATCGAGGAAGCGCTGCGCCGTGATCTGGGGTTCGACGTTCTCGACCGCCTGTGGGTAGCCAACGACCTGTCTGCACCAGAGGCGCACGACCTGGCCATGGAGGCCCAGCGAGCGGCGCGCGGTTCGACCCGCTAGGTGCGCGCCGTCCTCGACACGAACGTCCTGATCTCAGGCGTCCTCAGCCCAATAGGGGCACCCGGTCAGCTGCTGCGGGCGTGGCGAGACGGCGCCTTCGAACTGGTGACCTCGCCGCTCCTCCTCGACGAGCTGGCCCGCGCGCTGGCGTATCCGAAGCTCGCACGGCGGATCGTCCCGATGGACGCGGCGGCGTTCGTCTCGCTTCTCCGTAGCCACAGCGACCTTCGACTCGATCCAGTTGGCCCACCTCCAGTACGCACCCGCGACCCGAACGACGACTTCCTGATCACGCTCGCCGCGACAGCTACGTCGGTCATCGTGTCGGGCGACGACGACCTGTTGGCTCTGGCCGGCACAATTCCGGTGTTCCCGCCTGCGGTGTTCCTGGAGATGATCGCCGACGGCTGAGAGCGGCACCGTCCCGATGCGCCGCAACCTCGTAGGATCCGCGTCCGCACGGCCTACACCAGCGTCGGCACCGGGAGGGCCCCCACGATGAGCAACATGAGCAGCGACGCCGACGTCCTCGGCCGCCACGACGGTGGGCTGGGCACGCGCTTGGACACCGTCGGCGTTCCGCAGGACGACGCAGCCGCGCCGACGCTCGAGCCGCGTCGCATGCTCCCGAGCCTGCGGGTCATCGGCCCGAGCATCCTCATCGCGGGCGTCGTGCCGTTGATCGGCTATCAGCTTCTGCGCCCGCACGTTGGGTCTGACGCCACGGCACTGAGCGCAATGATGGTCTTCCCGATCGGCGAGATCACCTTCCAACGCGTTCGCCACCACCGGTTCGAGCCGATTGGCATCATCTCGCTCTTCGGCATCGTCTTCGGCCTGTCTGGCACGCTTGCATTTCACGGTGATGCGTTGCTCTTGAAGCTGCGGGAGTCGGTCCTCACCGGGCTGTTCGGAGCTGCGTGCCTCGCATCGATCTTCGCTCGCCGCCCGATCATGTTCTATGCCGGCCGGGCGTTTGCGACGGGGGGCGACAAGACAGCCCACGCGGCATTCGACGCCATCTGGGCAAGGCCGGGTGCTCCGGCACGCTTCCGACGGACGACGGCGATCTGGGGCATCGGTCTGCTCGCAGAGACCGCGGCGCGCACCTACCTCGCCCTCACCATCTCGACCAGCCGCTTCCTGGCTGCGGCGCCGATCCTCGGCTTCGGAACGATCGGTACGCTGATCTGGATCAGTGCCCGGTCCATTCGAGCCGGCGAACGCCATGCGGCCGATGCGGACGCCGCGACCGTGACCGCCCTCACCGCCGCCTGAGCCCGGCGCCCTCAGGCACCGAGGAGCGCGGACAGCACGAGGACGCTGCGGGTGCGTTCGATCTGGGGGTGGTCGCGGATCCGTTCGAGCGTCGTCTCCAGCTCTGCGGTGCCCGCCGTCCGGATGCGCACCAGCGCGTCGGCGTCGCCGGTGACGGTCCACGCGCCCAGCACCTCCGGCATGTGAGCGACGATGGCCCGGATCTCACCTGGGTTGGTGCGCCCGCGGCAGAAGAGCTCGACGAACGCCTCGGTCGTGACGCCATCGAGTGACGGGTCGAGCACCGCCGTGAAGCGCCGGATGACCCCATCGTCGAGCAGCCGATCGACGCGGCGCTTCACCGCGGGCGCAGACAGCCCGACCCGGTCACCGATTGCGGAGAACGTTGCCCGTCCGTCGTCCACGAGACACGCAACGATCTGGCGGTCCAGGTCATCAATACGCAACAGATCACTCTCCGATCACACCGTTCAGGGGTGGTTCCCTGCGCGCTCCGATCGTACGATGAACAGATGACGCTTGTCATGACCCCCCTCGCCGTCGGGCAACCGCACACCACCCACGCGCCGCTCGCCCGCCATCGCCGCTACCTGATGTGCCGGCCGAGCCACTTCGACGTCACCTACGCCATCAACCCGTGGATGCGCCCCGGTGAGGAGCGCGTCGACCCCCACCTCGCGATGCGCCAATGGCACCACCTCCTGGCCGCCTACACCCGGCTCGGCCATGAGGTGCACGTGATCGAGGACGCGCCGGGACTGCCGGACATGGTGTTCGCCGCCAACGCCGGCCTCGTCCTCGACGGCCGAGTGCTGCTGGCACGCTTCCACCACCACGAACGCACCGGCGAGGAGGCCCTCTACCGCGCATGGTTCGAGGACAACGGATTCGCCGTGCACCAATCGGAGCGCACCCAGGAGGGCGAAGGCGACCTGCTCGTCGTGGGCCCGCCCGGGGACGAGGTGATCCTCGCCGGCACCGGCTTTCGAACCGACCTGGCCGCCCACGCAGAGGTCGCGGCATGGGCCGCTCGCGAGGTCGTCACGCTCCACCTCGTCGACCCCAGCTACTACCACCTCGACACTGCGCTGGCCCCGCTCGATGACCACCGCGTCGTGTGGTTCCCCGGCGCGTTCAGCGATGACAGCACCCAACAGATCCGGCGCCGCTACCCCGACAGCATCGAAGCCAGCGCAGACGATGCGGCTGCGTTCGGGCTCAACGCATGCTCGGATGGCCGCAACGTGGTGCTCGCCGCGAGTGCCGTCGAGACCGGCCTTGCCGCCCGCCTCGAAGACGCCGGATTCGTCCCCGTCCCCGTCGATCTCGGCGAGCTTCGCAAGTCCGGCGGTTCCGCCAAGTGCTGCACCTTGGAGCTGCGAGCATGACGACCGTCGACCTCGCCCGACTGGATCCTTTGGAATCCAGCTGTGACCCCGTCGCGCTCGAGGCGCGCCACGGCGCCCACAACTACCACCCGCTGCCCGTCACGATCGTCTCCGGTGAGGGTGCGTGGGTCACCGACGACCATGGGCGACGGCTGATCGACCTCCTCTCCGCCTACTCCGCACTCAACTTCGGTCATGCCCACCCGGCACTCCTCGCGGCTGCGCACTGCCAGCTCGACCGCCTTACCCTTACCAGCCGGGCGTTCCACAACGATCAGCTCGGCCCCTTCTGCGCAGAGCTCGCCGCGCTCTGCCCGATCCCGGACAGCGGTGTGCTGCCGATGAACACCGGTGCTGAAGCGGTCGAGACGGCAATCAAGGCCGCTCGCCGGTGGGGCTACCTCAGAAATGGCGTCCCCGCGGACAGGGCAAACATCGTCACGTTTGCCGGCAACTTCCACGGTCGCACCACGACCATCATCGGCTTCTCGACCGACCCGGCGACCCGCGACACCTTCGGTCCATACAGCGGCGGGTTCCGCACGGCAACGTTCGGGGACCTTGGATCGGTCGAAGCCGTCATCGACGAGCACACCGTGGCGGTGTTGGTCGAGCCGATCCAGGGCGAGGCCGGCGTCGTCATCCCGCCCGCCGGCTTCATGGCCAGTCTCCGCCGGCTGTGCGACGAGCGGGGCATGCTGCTCATCTGCGACGAGATCCAATCGGGGCTCGGTCGCACCGGCCGCACCTTCGCCGTCGATCACGAGGGGCCGGGTGGGCTCGTTCCTGACATCCTCATCCTTGGCAAGGCCCTGGGCGGCGGCATCATCCCGCTGTCGGCGATCGTGGCCCGCCGCGACGTGATCGACGTGTTCACGCCGGGCACCCACGGCTCGACGTTTGGCGGCAACCCGCTCGCGTGCGCCGTTGGGCGCACCGTCATCGGCATGCTCATGACCGGCGAGCACCAGGCCAACGCCGCGCGCCTCGGCGCCCACCTCGATGCTCGCCTCGCCGCCATGCACGGCCGTGGCGTCGTCGCCCACCGCTGCCGGGGCCTGTGGGCCGGAGTTGACATCGACCCGTCCCTGGGAAGCGGCCGGGAGATCTGCGAACGCCTGCTCGCCCGCGGCATCCTGGCCAAGGACACCCACGGCTCCACCGTCCGCATCGCTCCCCCCTTGGTCATCGCCGACGCCGACCTCGACGTCGCGTTGGATCAGCTCACCGCGGTGCTGGCCGGCTGAGACGTCCTTCCCACCGGAACTCCGCTCCCGCACGGTTCCGCCGGGTCACCGGCCGCCCGTCGCCGCCAATCTTACGTCGCCACCCCACCCCGCAGCACCGGGTACTGACGACCTTCGTTGGTGCACGATTCTCGGGTTGCGGCCGGTCCTGCGGCGGGATCGCCTCGGAGTACCTCCGCACCTTCCGGCGCGTATTGGAGGATGTACGCCTTGCGCACCGCGTCGCTGGTGTTCGGCCCGGTGAGGTGCGGAGTCAGCGATGAGAACACGACGGCGCCGCCGGCCGCGACGGGAGCGGTCACCGTGCCGGCCGGGTTCGACAGGCACTCGAAGCCGAGCGGATCCACGTAGGTGTGCGTCAAGGTTCCGTCGCGGTGCAGCCGCGGGGTGACGACGGGGCAGCCGTTGTCGACGGTGGCATCGGTCAGCGCGATCCACACCGTCAGGTACTGCTGCGGCTCGACGTAGGCGTAGCCGTTGTCTTGGTGCCACGGGAAGCGGCGGGGCTTCTCTGGCTTCTTGTAGACAGCCTGATCCCAGTAGAGATCGACGTCCGGGCCGACGAGATCGGAGCAGATGCCGACGATCGTGGGGTGCTTGCTGAGCGTTGCGAGCGCGGGCGACTTCATCACGAGATGGGTCGTGAAGGTGATCGCGCCCTTCTCGGCGATGGAGAATCGCCCATCCGCCCTGGTGGCGAGAAAGGCCTCGATCTCGGCCTCGAACCGGTCGGTCTCGACCAACGCGGCAGCCACCTCGTTCGCATTCAGGATGTCAGGAACGACGACGAATCCCTCCCGGTCGAAGGCGGCGACCTGCTCCTCGGTCAGCGTCGCGAATGGCCCGACGCGGTCCTGCCACGTGAAGTCCTGGTTCCACGGGTGGCGCACGCCAACCGTCTCCACGCTCGTTCCGTCCATCGTTGCCGACACAGCAGTCCCTCCCATGGGAATCGTTTGCAACACTCTTCCCGGCCGCAGCCGCCGCCGCAAGCGCCGCGGGCCCCTACCGAGATCAGCGAGCCGCTGAACCCGCCGGACGACCAGACCCGCCTGCGCCACCGGAGCGACGGGGGCGACCGCCGCCGCGGGCGTCGCTGCGAGGCGCGCCCTGGCGGGGCTGGGGGCGCCGTTGCGGCTGCGCCGGCGCGACCGGGGGGACGAAGGCGCGGAAGGTGCGCTCGCCGGGGGCCAGCTCGGCCAGCAACGGGTGTCCGGGCGTCAGCCGTGTCGTCGTCGGCGAGATCGCCGCCTTCTTGGTGAGGTCGCGGACATCGGCCATCTGGTCACTGGTGGCGAGCGTCACGACCGTGCCAGCCGCGCCGGCGCGTGCGGTGCGCCCAGAGCGGTGGAGGTACGCCTTGTGCTCGACTGGCGGGTCGGCGTGGATGACAAGGGTGACATCGTCGACGTGGATGCCACGCGCCGCGATGTCCGTCGCGACGAGCGCAGTTGCCTCGCCGGCGTGGAACGCCGCCAGGTTCCGCTCGCGGGCGTTCTGGGCGAGGTTTCCGTGCAGCTCGACGGCAGGAACGCCAGCAGCGGTCAGCAGCTTCGCCAGCTTCTTGGCGCCGTGCTTGGTGCGGGTGAACACGATGGTTCGCCCCGGCGCCGCGGTCAGGTCGACGAGCACCGCGAGGCGGTCGTCTGCGTTGACGTGCAGGACGTGATGAGCGAGATCGCCGACAGGCGTCGCAACCTCATCGACACTGCGCACGACCGGCGCGTTGAGGTAGCGCTTCACGAGCCCATCGATGCCGCGGTCGAGGGTGGCGGAGAACAGCAGACGCTGGGTGTCCTTCGGCGTCGCATCGAGGATGCGCTGCACCACGGGCAAGAAGCCGAGGTCGGCCATGTGGTCGGCCTCGTCGAGGACGGTCACCTCGACGTTGGCCAGGTCGCACTCCCGGCCCCGCATGTGGTCTTCGAGGCGCCCGGGGCACGCGATGACGATGTCGACCCCGGCGCGCAGCGCACGGATCTGCGGGTTGGCGCCGACGCCGCCGAAGATGATGGTGGTGCGCAGGCCAACGGCGGCGGCGAGCGGCTCGAGGACGGCCTGGATCTGGCTGACCAGCTCACGCGTGGGGGCGAGGATCAGCGCACGCGGTCGGCCCGGCCGACGAGGCGACTTGGACGCGACCAGGCGGGCGATGAGCGGCAAGCCAAACGCCAGCGTCTTGCCGGAACCGGTCCTGCCGCGGCCGAGCACGTCACGGCCAACGAGGGCGTCGGGGATGGTGGCCGACTGGATCGAGAACGGCGCAGTGATGGACTGGGCATCGAGCACGGCGCACAGGGCAGCGGGCACCCCGAGCTCTGCGAACGTCGTCGCGCCGGCGTGGGGCGCAGGCTCTGCTGTGACCAGCGGTGCCTCTTCGGAGAGCGAGCCGTGGCGGGGGGCACCCGCGGGACGACGCTCGCCTTGGGAATGACGGTGGTCGCGGCCGGCGCCGGTGCGACCGTTGCCGCCGCTGGAGCGGCCGCCGTTGGATGGGGTGGAGCCGCCGGAGCGCGCCGGCTGGTCCGAGCGGGGCGCGCCGGAGCGACGAGGGTCACTGCGACGTTGGTCAGCGCCGGGACGGCCGGCGCCAGAGGAACGGGGGGTGGGGCGGTCGTCCGCCATGATGGTTTCCTTCGAGGCAGGTGCAGAGGTGCAAGCCCGAACCCGAGACCGGGATCGGCGGCGGCTTGGTCGCAGCGCCCGTTGCGGGCGATGTGCGACTCACGTACTGGCCCTGCCTGAGCCACCACCCGCCTTCTGGGCCGACAGCGTACATGCACGACGCACCGAGCGCCCACTGCTTGTGATCTGTACCCTTTCCATCCATGACGGCGATCGTGGTGGGAACGACGACAGCGACAGGGATCGACGAGCCTCACGGCGCACCGAACGACCCAGTCGCTGCCGATCCGCCAGCACGGCCGGCGGCGTTCTTGGTGTTCGCGACATGGTCCATGGCGGGCCTGTTCCTCGACGGGTGGTCGCATCGGACCAACCGCCCGGAGTCGTTCTTCACGCCGTGGCATGGCGTCCTCTACAGCGGCTTCCTTGCGGGCATGGCCTGGTACGCAGTGGTCGCAGCGCGGGGAGCGCGTGCGGGCGGGACCAGCGCCGTCGCCGGCGTCACCCTCATGCGACGTCGGGTCAGCCGCGGCGAATCCATCTCCCGCATCGGCCTCGTCCTGTTCCTCGGCGGCGGCATGGCCGACGCGGTGTGGCATCAGGTCTTCGGCATCGAAGCCAACATCGGCGCCCTGCTCTCACCCACGCATCTCTCGCTGATGATGGGTGGCATCGCGCTCGGCACCGGCCAGCTCGTCGACCGCTGGGAGACCACCGCAGACACAGACCCCAGGAGCATCCGCCAGACGGCCTACGGCACCGGGCTTGCTGTCGCCATCGTCATCTTCTTCACGATGTTCTTGTCACCGATGCTGTTCCGATACCTCCCCCGCTCCGAGGACGGCCAGAGCCAGCTCATCGCCGGCCTCTTGGTCACCACCGTGCTGTTGGTCGCACCCATGCTCCTCCTCGCCCGCCGATGGCCGCTCCCGGCCGGCTCGCTGCTGCTCATCGCGGCGCCCAGTGCCGCTGGCCTCGCCGCACTCGACGCCGGCCGGATGTGGGCGACCTGCCTGGCGCCCCTCATCGGCGCACTCGCCGGCGAGGCAGTGCTGGCCCGCTCCCCAGGCCGGCGCCTCGCGGCTGGCTCGGCCAGAGCGCTCGGCGTCGTCGTGCCCCTCGCCACCTGGTCGGCGTTCTACGCAGCACATGCGTCGCGGGGCACGATGCGCTTCCCCGCAGAGGTGTGGACCGGTTCGATCGTCCTGGCCTGCGTCGTCGGTGTCGGCATCTCGCTGCTCGCAGTGCCTCCTGCGCTCGGTGACGCTGCCCCGCAGGACCCGGCCCACACCCCACCGTCCACGGGGTGAGCACCGTCCGGATCCCGGTCGGCGACTTCGAGCGCGGAGGCCTTCCCCGGGTCTGTGCGGTCACCGGTCGACCCGACGCCGACATCGCCTGGAACCGAACCGCCACCGACGACGCGGGCGCGCTGAGGATCCTCCTGCTGTTCGGCATCTTCCCGTACCTCATCGCCCGCGCCCTCACCAAGAGGACGGTGAGGGGCAACCTGTGGCTCAGCGAGGAGGGCATGCAGTGGGCGAGGGCACGCCAGCGATCCTTCGACGTGAGGCGACTCTCCGTGTTCGTCGCGGCAATCGCATCGATGGTTGCTGCGCTCGGACTCGCCAGCACCCCCAGCCGAGCCGCCTTCGTGCTGGTCCTCGTCGCCCTGACGGCCATCGCCGCGTCCGCGTTCCTGCCCGTCGACGTGATGCCCTTGCAGCTGGAGTCGTCTGGGCGCTGGGTCCGCGCCGCAGGAGTGCACCGCGACGCCGCCACCGCAGTCGAGACGTCTGGTCGCGACGAGGCCTCGCGCGTCTGACCGCCTCTGATCGCCTCGACGCCACTCCGGCGTCGCTACCCGTCGTGGGCTTCGCCGGCCTGTTCGGCCGTACGCCGGAACGCTTCCAAGATCGGGAGCGCACGCAGTCCTTCTCCCGTCCTGCCGCTCGCTTGCCTGGCGGGACCCGGGAGACACGACGTGCTGGGGGGCAGCGGCGGCCGGCCTCCGCGACAGCGTGTTGGCACGGCGGGCCAGCCGCAGTCACGGCACCACAGATCATTGCCTCGATGCGATCCAATCCCTCTGGCGCTGTTCCCACTGCTCGTTGTCCGGTTGAGCTGCCGCCCACGCCGCGACCGTGGCGTCGTGGTCGTCGAGGGGCTCCAGCCGGACACGGGGTTCGTAGCCGGCCGCGGCGAGGATCCCGTAGAGCTGAGGAACCGATGACTCGCGGACCGTACCCTGCCCGCATGGACATCTCCCCCGCCGGCCACCTCGCCCACTTCGCCATCAACGCCGACGACATCGACGCGAGCCGGGCGTTCTACGCCGCGGTGTTCGGCTGGGCGTTCGTGGCGTGGGGTCCTCCGGGGTTCTTCCAGATCGAGACCGCCGACGGCGTGCAGCCCGGCCCGATCGGCGCCATCCAAGCCCGCCGGCCGCTCGATGGAGACGTCCGCATGACTGGCCTCGAGTGCACCATCGCGGTCGACGACGTCGATGCAGTCGTCGAAGCGGCCCTTGCCAACGGCGGTCGCGTGCTCATGCCGAAGACGACCATCACCGGCGTCGGTGACCTCGTGTTCGTTGCGGACCCCGACGGCACCATGCTCGGCGCCATGCGCTACGTCACGCCTCGGACATGACGGCGTTCGGTGGTGACGACCGAACCGACCCACCGCCAGCTGCTGATGAAGCGGATCTCGTTGCGTTGGATCGTGTGCCACCTCATCGAGGAGTACGTCCGCCACAACGGCCACGCCGATCTGCTTCGGGAATCCATCGATGGGGCGACCGGCGAGGAGGAGCACGGCTGCCGAGAGGTCAGGCGAACTCGGGGAGCACCGCGGTCACGAACTGCTCGACGCGGGCTCGGCCTCCGTCGGGCCACCCGCACACGAGGTAGCCCCACCCGCTGTCGCGCCACTTGGCCAGGTAGCGGCGGATCGTGTCGATCGGCTCGGACAGCGACAGCGATC
>JAYUDU010000107.1:0-14831 GCA_043739605.1 Acidimicrobiales bacterium
GTGCAGGTTTCCCGACCGGCGTGAAGTGGGCGACCGTCGCGGAATATGCATCGGCCGGAGTTCCCGCGACGGTGGTCGTCAACGCTGCCGAGGGCGAGCCGGGCACGTACAAGGACCGGGCGATCCTTCGCCGCAACCCGTATGCGGTGCTGGAGGGTGCCTTGATCGCGGCGAGGGCCGTCGGTGCCGATCGCGCGGTGGTCGTTCTCAAGGGCGGCGACGAGACGCTCGTGGGTTCGGTCCGAGCGGCCATCGACGAGGTCAACGCGGCGGGGTGGGCCACGCACGCTGCGCTCGGCGTCACCACCGGCCCCCGCGCCTACCTGCTCGGTGAGGAGACGGCCCTCCTGGAAGTCCTCGATGGCCGCCAACCGTTTCCGCGGGTCACGCCGCCGTATCGCCGAGGAATCGACGAAGGCGGGCACGACCGACGGGACACAACCGACGTCGAGCTGGCCGAGACCGGCCCGGGAGGCGCACCGCCCGCACTGGTCAACAACGTTGAGACCCTCGCCAACATCCCGAGGATCATCTCCGACGGACCGGACTGGTTCCGAGCGGTTGGCACCGACGCTTCACCCGGTACCGTGGTGTGCACCATCACGGGCGCCGTCGCTCATGCCGGCGTTGGCGAGGTCGCTCTCGGCACCCGGCTCGCGGCCGCCATCGACGCTATCGGGGGTGGCGCGAAGCCTGGCCGACGCATCGTCGGGGCGCTCTGTGGCGTCTCCAACGCCATCGTGACCGCTGAACATCTCGACACGCTCATGACGCACGACGACATGCAGGCCATCGGGAGCGGCTTGGGCGCAGCCGGCTTCATCGTCCTCGATGACGAAACGGACATGGCCGCGGTGGCTGCGGGCGCGTCTCGGTTCCTGGCCGTCGAGTCGTGTGGACAGTGCACCGCATGCAAAGAGGACGGCCTGCAGATCTCGGCACACCTGGCGGCGATCATCGGAACCGACGGCGAGAGGAGCGACCTCGTCGGCCTTGAGGAGCGGTTGGCCACCGTCGCCGACGGGGCGAGGTGCGCGCTCGCCGGACAGCAACAGGCCGTCGTCGGGAGCATCCTGGCGTCCTACCGAACCGTCCTTGAGGACCATGTCAGCGGGCGCCTCGCGCCCGTTCCCATGTTCGAGATCTGCGCGTTGGAGGCCATCGCCGACGGGGTGGCGGTGCTTGACACCGCCTGGGCTGCAAAGCAGCCCGACTGGTCGTTCGACTCGATTGACTCAGGCAAGACACCGGTCACGCGGCTCGCCGACGGCTGACCGCTCGGCGCGTGGGTAGACGATGAGGGCGCATCTGACTCGTACGACACGGGTGCACGTCCGCCCCAAAGGCATGGGTCAGTTCGCGGCGGCGGGGCCGACGGCCTCGCTGCTCGTATCAGACGCTGCGGCAAGGACAACGCTGCCTGAGACTGCGGGTCCAGGACGTTCATTCCCATTCACTTGATGTCCCTGCCCATGAAGTGCTCCTTGGTCCGTGCGGTGGGCTGGTGCTATCCAGTACCCCAACACCCCCAAAGCACAGCCATTACCGCGGATTCGGCCGCAATGAGCTTGCGTCGCCTCAGCCATGCGGGGTGGCGCTGAAGCGCACGCCAGCGATCACCGTCGACGGACGCGTTAGCCCGTCGAGCACCACTTCGCACGGGATACGCACCACCGCCCTGGCTGTCGGCGAGCAAAGCGATCCGATCGTGAAAGTCGGTCGGCACCTCGGGCACGCCGGCGAGGTAGCCATCGAGCACGTTCTGCATCGCCGCCCGGCGGCCGGCTACGAACAACGCACGCTCCCGGACTGGGCGGTGCTTCTTGGCTTCGCGGCCGGTCAGCGCCCACGAGTTGCGTCGCCGTCGGTCGGTGTGTGCACCGTTGGGTGCGGCGCCGCCTCCGGCCGTTGCATTCGTGGCAGGTGGTGGGGCATGCTGTGCTCGGCGTGGTCCGACGCCGAACCCGACCGGTCCTCCCAGCGGAGCCGACTTGGGCAAAGGAGGGTGAACCTCCGGACCGAACGCCCGTAACGACCTCGCCGCTCGGTGGCGCTGCTGGGAGCGACGCCGCATGCGGTTGGAGGACGTTCATGCCCAAGAACAAGGACTTCAAGCGGCTCGTGCGGGCACGAGCCGAACGCAACCACGAGACCTACACGACCGCCCGCGCCAACCTCATCGGCCGACCGACAACGAGCACGAAGCAGCCCGTCGTGTGCGCGGTCGTGGGCGCCGGCGGCCGGGTCGCCTACAACACGCTGTTCCGACTCGCGTCTGGCAACGTGTTCGGTCCGGACACACCAGTGGTGCTCCGCCTCATCGACATGCAAGACGCGTTGCCCGGCCTCGAAGGCTCGTGATGGAACTGGAGGACTGCTCGTTCCCGGCATTGGCTGGCGTTGACGCCACCAGCAATCACCGCGCCGGCATGGACGGCGCCTCGTGGGTACTGTGCCTCGGCGCTCCACGACGCACCGCGGGGATGGAGCGAGCCGACCTGCTCACCCAGACGGTCTCGTCCTTCACGACCCAAGGCGCCGCAGTCGCTCACGCCGCAGCCGACGTGCGAGTCATCGTCGTGGGCAACCCCGCCAACACGAACTGCCTCATCGCCCGCCACGCTGCGCCCGATGTCCCCGACGACCGCTGGTTCGCCATGCTCCGACTGGACCACAACCGAACCAGATCCCAGCTCGCCGACCACGTCGGCGTCGCCCTCAGCACCGTGCGCGGCGTGACTGTGTGGGGCAACCACTCGGCGACGATGGTGCCCGACGTGTGGCATGCGGCGATCGATGGCCGACCGGCCACGGATGTCGTCGACGAGGCGTGGATCACCGACGAACTCATGCCGACGGTCCAACAGCGTGGCGCGACGCTCATCGCGGTGTCAGGAGCGTCATCGGCGGCCTCGGCCGCGACTGCGCTCGCCGACGACATCACGACCTTCCTCACCGGCACGGCAGCCCACGACTGGACGACCATGGGCATCGTCTCCCAGGGCGAGTACGGCATCCCCAACGGGCTGGTCTCCGGCATGCCCGTCACCATGAGTGACGGCGTCCACGAGGTCGTCGACGGGCTCGCCATCAGCGACACCCAACGCCGCCTCATCCAGGCGACTGTGAACGAGCTCACCGCCGAACGAGACCTTGCGCTCAGCCTGCAAACCGACTCGCGCTGACACGAACGCTGCGACCAAGGCGCCCGCTCTCGGGCGCTGACATCGTCGACCCGGCCGCGGGTCGGTGACCGCGACCAGCAGCGGCAGCGGCAGCGGCAGCGGCAGCGGCAGCGGCAGCGGCAGCGGCAGCGATCCTCGCGCGGGTCGACGGCGACGGCGACGGCGACGGCGACGGCGACGGCGACGGCGAGCGAAGCCCGGCGAGGAAGGCGAACAGGGGTGGGGGCAGCACGCGGCACACCTGCCCGCCATCGTCGGCCGCTGCGCGGGGTCGCGTCGCCGGGCCCGTGGCCTCAGCTCGATCCGGTGAGGGAGAGTGCGGCGATCGCCGCGACCATCGAGAACGGAACCGCGACGAGTCCGATCCGGGTCGCCCGCCTGATCGACGGCTTTGCACCGGCGGTTGTTGCGGCCCGCAACCACAGGACCCATGCCAACGAGCCCGTGATGAACGCGTTGGGTCCGAGGTTGAGCCCGATGAGCAGCGCGAACGAATGGTTGGGTGTTCGGGCCCCCAGCAGGGATGCGGCCGGAAGGTTGTTGAACAGCACCGACGCGAGGGCGGCGACGCCTGCGGTTGCCCATGCATCGAGGTGCGAGAGGTGGGTGGCGGGCGCGGACCACCCACGGCCAAGCGTGCCAAGCGCGACAGCGAGGCCGAACAAGCCGACGAGGACGGGCACGCCGAGGACGGCGACGATCTGCGCAGCCGACTGGCGTCGTTGGACGAGGCGGATCGCCACGGCTACCACCGCGACTGCACCAACGGGGAGGGCAGGTGACGGCAGCACGACCACGAACACCGTGGCGAAGACGATGGCGACGAGGCCGAGGCCAAGCACCGGAGGGTCCGGATCTACCACCGGGTTGGCCGACGCGCGGAGCGAGTCGCGTTCGAAGAACCCGATGACAGCAGCGGTGACGCCAAGAGCGACAAGCGCTGGAAGCCACATGCGAGCGAAGAACTGGCTGCCTGTCAGATGCAGATGGCCGAGCACGATCAAGTTGGTGAGGTTCGAGCCGGGCAGGAACAGCGAGCCGGCGTTCGAGAGCAGGAGGCAGCCGAACAACAGCGGTGCCTCACCGTCGCCGCGGCTGCGGGCCGTGTAGATGAACACGGGTGTCAGGAACGCGACCGACGTGTCGAGGTTGAGGAGCGCGGTGACGAGACCGATCATGGCTGTCGCGCCGATGAACAGGATTGGACCGGTCCGCAACGACCGTGCGAGGTGGTGTCCGGCGGTCGCGAACAAGCCGTCGCGGTCTGCGACCAACCCGATCATCAAGAGGCTTGCGACGAGGACGAACGGGGACCAGTCCTGAGCTGCCGCGGACCGAGCAGCGCCAGGGCTGAGCGCCACCGCGACCATCGCGCCCGAGATCCCGACCGCAGCGAGCGCCCACCCGAGCAGCTGCTCCCGGCTGGCCACCCCGCCGCGCCGAGGGGGGACGCCAGGCCCGGCGGCCCCGCTCCTGGCATCAGTCATCCAGCGCATCATGCCGGATGGGTCTCGGGCGCAAGCGCCGCGAACCCAACACCAGCGACGACACGGTCCACGTCTTCGACTCCGACGCCATGTCCTACCTCTTGCAGGACGACGACGGACTGCGCGTCCACCACGGCATGCACGAGCCGCCCGACGGATCGAGCTCCTGGGGAATCGAACGAGATCCCCGCGCGAGCGCCGCGAGCGCAGCCTCGGATGGTTCGGTGCTGGCAAGGCCCTCGACGAAGCGGGCGGAGCTGGACGCTTCGCCGTTTTCGGCACGCTTGCTCGACCGCGGTCCGCGGCCGTCAGTGCGATGCGTTCACCTCGACTCAGCCGTCCCTTGCGGATTTGGGCCCGACGGTCGAGGTATTGGGCTTTGACCGGGGGCGGCGGCGGCGTGGGAATGCTCGGTGTTCTTTGGCGCGGGCGAACAGCCCGGGCTGGGGCAGTTCGTGCTCGTGTTGGCGGCGCCGGACCTTGAGGAGGTCGGTTCTGGTGCAGATGCCGACGAGGTGACCGTCGTCGACGACGGGGACGTGCTCGATGGCCTCGTCGACCATCGTTCGCAGTGCGTTCTGCGCCCGATCCGCTGAGGTGACGGTGAGGACCTGTGTGCTGGCGTGATCGACAAGGCGTTCGGTGTCGTCGCAGTCGTCGCGCAGGAGGTCGCCTCTGGCGACGATTGCGACGAGGTGGTCGCCGTCCATGATCGGGTAGGCGCCGTGGCCGCCGACAGCGAAGCGGGCCCTGGCCTCACCGACGCTCGTGGTGGCTGGGAGCGTTGCGACGTCGCGGGTCATGATGTCAGCGACTCGGGCGCTGGTGAACGGGTCGACGCCGTAGTGGCGACCGACGTGGAGACCCCGCCGTCGCAGCTTCTCAGTCATGATGCTGTCGTCGTTGACGGCGCTGTACACGAGGTCGGCCACGACCGTGGCGAGCATGAGCGGCAGGATCACGTTGTAGTCACGGGTCAGCTCGAACACGAAGACGATGGCCGTGAAGGTCGCTTGGCTGGCCGCTCCGAAGGTGGCAGCCATGGCTACGACGGCGAACGCGCCGAGGGCGACGTGCGGACCGGGAAGCACATAGTTCAAGCCGGAGCCGACGACGGTGCCGAACGATGCGCTGATCAACAGGATCGGCGCAAGCGTGCCGCCCGAGGTTCCCGATCCGAGGGCGAGCCACCACGCGATCAGCTTCCCGAGAGCGAGAGCGGCGACGGTGCCGAGGGCGAGCCGCTCGTCGAGGACATCGCCGATGGCGTCGTAGCCGACCCCGAGGGCCCGCGGGACGACGAGGCCCACGGTGGCGAAGCCGATTGCGCCGATGGCGGGGTGCCAGAAGTCGCTGACCGGGAGGCGTCGGTAGAGGTCCTCGACGGCAAACAGCCCGCGGGTGATGACGATGGCCAGGCAACCGCACGCGAGACCCAAGAGCACGAACGCGGGGAGGACGGCGAGCCCGGCGTAATCGTGGACGGGTACCTTGAACAGCGGTCCTTGGCCGAAGAGCGCAGAGTGCATGCCACCGGCGATGGCGGCGGCTGCGACGAGCGGCACGAACGCTCTGATCGAGAACTCGAAGAGCAACAGTTCGATGGCGAGAACGACGGCCGCGAGAGGTGCACCGAACGTGGCCGACATGCCCGCTGCGGCACCGGCCGCGAGGAGGATCTTGCGTTCCGACGGCGACACCCGAATCACTTGACCCATGAGTGATCCGAGCGCACCCCCGGTGACGATGATCGGCCCCTCGGCGCCGAACGGAGCGCCAGTACCGATGGCGATGGCGGCGGATATCGGCTTTGCGAGGGCCGTGCGCGGCGCAACGCGGCTCTGCTTGGTCAGGACGGCCTCCATCGCCTCAGGGATGCCGTGGCCGCGGATCAGGGGCGCCCAACGCGCGAGCAAGCTGATCAACAAGGCCCCCGCGACCGCGGCCACGAACAGCGGCCACCCGACGTGCAGCTCGGTGAGTGGCCGAGCCCCGGTGGCCGCTCGGTGGAACAGGGCAGCGTTGGTGATCAGAGCGATGAGGTGCACGAGCACCCAAGCCGCTCCGCCCCCCGCCACCCCCAGTGCGGCGGCCAGGATGGTCAACAGGACGAGACGACGAGACGGGGTACGACCAACCATGACGCCAGAGTATCGTGCAACGATATGATATCGGCAAGCCGGGAAGCGCCCCTGAATGACGCCGACTTCGCCAGACTCCTTCAGTTCCGAAACGGACTTCGCCAGTTCCTGCGCTGGAGCGAACGTCAAGCGAAGGCCGCAGGCCTCACCTCCGCGCAGTATCAGCTGCTCCTCGCCATCAGAGGCCACGATGGCAGCCCCTCCATCGGTGACATCGCCGACCACCTCCTTCTCCGCCACCACAGCGCCGTAGAACTGGTCGACCGCGCCGAGCGAGCCAGCCTGGTGCGACGAGTCGCTGACGGCTCCGATCTACGAGTCGTACGGCTCGCCCTCACCGACCAGGGCGAGGCGCGACTCGCAGACCTGGCTTCCGCCCACATCGAAGAGCTCTCCCGACTCAGACCCAGCTTCGAGGGCCTCTGGAAGCACCTCCCCAACAATGACGGGAAGTAGCCGCCGCTCTCGCTGCAGACCGCTCCGAACAACGGTCGCCACTGGCGTTTGTGGTTGGCCTGTGGCGCGCGGCGACACGAGCCGGGTCAGTCAGGCAAGGAGCTTGCGTGCCTCAGTTGCGAGCCGTGTCATGGCGAACTCGTCGGCCACGACGAGCGCGCGAGCGGCGACCGCTCGCGCGCTGTCCAGGTCACCACAGATTCGATGGAGCCGGGCGTGCCAGATCTGCGTCCGAGCGACGTGGGGTCGTGAGCGAATCCTGGTCTCAAGCTCGATGGCTTGGTGGTAGGCGGTGGCGGCCCGCTCGTGGTCGCCGACGGTCGCGGCGAGCATCGCGATGAACCGGTCGGCGGCGCCGACCACGCCCACGACGGAGTGGATGAGGATCACGCGACCGGCGTAAGGCGTTAGGGCCGCGAGCACGATCGACGCATGGGCGGAGTCGGCGACCGTGGCACAGGCCTCGGCTAGCAGGGCCAGCGTCGCTGGGAACTCTTGGTCGCGCGGCAGTGCGCTGAGGTCCCGGTCGACGAGGGCATCGAGGAGCGCCCGCGCCCGGTCCAAGTCACCCATCTCGGCAGTCATCGATGCGAGTCCCGCCTGGTACGCAATGAGCGCAGGCTCATCGGCGATGGCCTGTTCAAGCAAGGGAAGGAACTGTTCGTGCTGGCCCAACTCGCGCGCTCGCTGGAGGACTTGGCCAGCGTACGCGGCGAGCACGTCCGGATGAGGTTCGTCGCCTGCTTCGGCGAGCATTGCGTCAGAATGAGCGGCGGCTTCGTCCCAGCGGCCGTCGAGCAACGCCAGGAACGCCGCATGCCATGAGGTCGAGCGAACCGTGATGTCCTGCATCCAGGTTCCCGAAACGGCGTTGGAGCGGGCGAGTTGAGCGACGGCTGCTTCGTAGCCGTCGCGGTCGCCGCTCTCAAGCTTGGCGACGCCGCCGAGGAAGGTGGCCTGGTTGACGATGTAGGCAGATCGGGAGCGTTCGCCCGCGTCGGTCATCTCCGCGACGAGCGCGCAGCGCTCAGCGAGGCTGCCGGTGCCCAGCAGGATAACGCTGCGCGCCCACAGTGCGAAGTACAGCGCTTCGTCACTCCCTGACGCACGTGCGTCGGTGAGGGCATCGGTGCTGATGCAGTCGGCCTCGTCATGCCTACCCTGACGCTCACGAATCTGCGCGAGCGCGCTGGCCAGTTGCGAGCGCGCTGCCGTGGAAGCCCCTTCCAACTTGGTGGCGGCTTCGACAAGGCCGACGGCTTCGTTGTTGGTTGCGGCAATGCCCGTTGCTTCGCAGAGGAACACTGCGCACGCAGCGGCTCGGTCCGTGTCGCGCAGCCGAGTGGCATTGCGAAGCGCTCGGACGCATTCGTCGCGGCCGCCGCTCGTCGTTGCGCCGCGCAGGGCACAAGCGTGCGCGAGGTCGATGTCGACGCTGAGATCGAGCTCGAGGTCGACGTTCGTACACAATGCAAGAAGCGCACGGGCGTTGGCGAAGCTCGCGCACGCGTCGTCAAACGCCAGCAGGTCGAGCGAGCGGAGGCCGGTCTGGTAGCCGTACCGCGCGGCTCGCTCGGGGTTTCCACCACCGGCGGCGAAGTGGAAAGCAAGTTCGGCGACGCGCTCGGCTGCGCCGAGCTGACCTTCGATCGCCTCCGCGACGCGCCGGTGGAGGTAGGCAGTGCGGGCTGACGACAGGTTTGCGATCACACAGTGGCGCACGAGAGCGTGCTTGAACGCGAGCTTGCGACCGCTCTCGACCATGAGGCCGGTAGCGAGCACCGCTTCGACCGCGTTGAGAACACCCGCTTGCGTTGACTCATCGAGAACCGCGGCCAGGTCCTCGATGGTGGACTCCTGTCCGATGACTGCGGCCACGGCGAGGGCAGCTTGCGCCGCCGCGGGTAGGCGGGCGACCCGGTGGGCGACCACGTCGCGGACGCCGACGGGTAGCGCCGGACTGGCAGCGTCATCCGGGAGTTGAACATGGCCCGAGCTGGCGAGGAGCTCGCTGAGGAAGAAGGGGTTGCCTGCGGTCGCGTCGTATAGGCGGCTCGCGAGGTCGCCGAGGCTGTCGTCGATGGCATGGCGCCCGGCCGCAGTCACGTACGCAGCGATACCTGCGCGATCAAGCCCTGCGAGCGAGAGGTGGGTGAACTGTTCAGCCCGTCGCCAATCTGCGAGCGCAGCGACGAGTGGATGGGCGTCGTCGATATCGGCGTCGCGATACGTGCCGACGAACAGGACCCGCAGCGGCGCTGCGACCCGTGTCAGGTGTCGGAGCAGGAGCACGGTCGGACTCGTCGCCCAGTGGAGGTCGTCGATCACGAACAGCAGTGGTCGGTCCCGCGACGCTTCCGCGAGGAGCCGGACGACCGCTTGGAAGCACGCGTGGCGCTCCTGGTCGGGATCCCCCGCCACCGACAGCGGAAGCGAGGGGACGCGACCGGCGAGCTCGGGCCAGAACCGGGTCGCGTCGGCGAGTGCGGAGGTGGGGATCCGGGCAAGGGAGGTAGGGTCGAGGGTCGCTATCCACGGTCGCATGCCCTCGATGAACGGCTGATACGGGGCCGCCAAGTCCTCCTCACAGCGACCGAACCAGACGGTCGCCCCGCTTCCCACTTCTGCGGCCAACTGCGCCGCGAGACGCGTCTTGCCGACGCCGGCCTCGCCGCTGATAAGGACCAGCCTGTTCGCGCCGGTCGTTGTCAGTTGCCACGCGCCGCGCAGGATCTCCACCTCAGGGTCGCGCCCGACGAAGGGTCCCTCGGCCCGCAGGGCCACGGGGATCGGCACGACCCATCGCTGCTCGGCGGTCCGAGGAGCGTCGGCCACGGCGTGGACCGGCGGGGCGTGGCCGGGCACGAGCTCGAAGACGCGCTCGACGCGGGTGATGCCCCGCAACTGGTGCCGGCCGTGGTCGAGTAGCGAAGCTCCGATCGGAAGCTGATCGACGACCAGCTCCGCCGTCGCGCGGGTGATCAAGATCTGGCCTCCGACCGCGAGCCCCCGAACCCGCGCTGCACGGTTCACCGTCGGCCCGAAGTAGTCGCCGTCTCGCTCGAACGCCTCACCCGTGTGCACGCCGACGCGTACCCTCAACCGGAGAGCGCCCGGCCACGTCTCTGCCTCGACCGCCCGCACGATCGACTCCGCCGCCGCTACCGCGTCGGTCGCACGTTGGAACACCGACAACGTCGAATCACCCTCGCCCCGGTGCTTCAGGAACCGACCGCGGTGGGCCCGCACGGTCCGCTCGATCAAGACATCGTGCCGCTCGATGGCGACGGCAGTCTCCACTGCGCAGCTGTCCCACATCGCCGTCGAACCCTCAACGTCCGTCAACGCAAACGAGACCACCCCCGTGGGAAGCGAACCGCTCTCCCCTCCAATAGCAGTTCGCACGGCGATCATCATGCCGCACGTAATTGTCCGCGTCCACGCTGTCTGCATATGGGTGGCTACGCTCGTCGAGCATGGGGCAGGGAGGCCTGCCGATGCCCACATGTACGCCCCTCCGGACGCTCGCTCAGGCGCCGCTCAGGTTCTGCCTGCGATGATTTGGGGCGTGCGCGCGCAGGTCTTCTCAGCGCGACTGGCCCCGAGCGCGTGAGAGTCCTCATCGTCGAGGACGAGGTGTCGATGGCGGCGTCGTTGCGACGCGGGCTCGAGGCGGAGGGATACTCGGTCGATGTCGCACATGACGGCGTGGATGGGCTCTGGAAGGCGATGGAGCTCGGGTTTGACGCTGTTGTGTTGGATCTGATGATCCCGGGGATGAACGGGTTTGTCGTGACGTCCCGCCTGCGCGATGCGGGCAACGAGGTGCCGATCCTGATGTTGACGGCGAAGGACGGCGAGTGGGACCAGGCCGAGGCGTTGGACTGCGGCGCCGATGACTACCTGACGAAGCCCTTCTCGTATCCGGTTCTGCTGGCGCGCCTACGTGCGTTGCTGAGGCGTTCGGGCGGGTCAGGGGCCCCGCTGGCGGCGGCGGGAGATCTCCGGCTCGATCCGGCCGGCCACCGTTGTTGGCGAGGGGACGTGGAGATCTCGTTGACGCCTCGCGAGTTCGCGTTGCTGCGCTACCTCATGCACCGCGTCGGTGAGGTCGTCAGTCGAAACGAGCTCGTCGATCACGTCTGGGGTGATGCACCTGATGTCAGCTACAACGCTGTCGAGGTGTGCGTTGGAGCATTGCGCCGCAAGACGGATCAGCCGTTCGGTCGTGCCGCAGTCGAGACGGTCCGCGGGGTGGGATATCGGTTGTCTGCGTCGGGCGGCTGAAGGATGACGCCTCGTGGCCTACGTGGCGGATCCGTCCGCGTCCGGATCACCGTCGGGGCGACGGCACTGCTCACGCTGGCTCTCGTCGTTGGCGGGTTCGGCCTGGTGGGTCTGCTGCGTCAGGGAATCATCCGCTCGGTGAAGGGAGACGACCTGCTCCGCGTTGCCGAGATCGCAGCGCTCGCCCAGGAGGGACACCTGACGGCGCAGCTGCCGGCGCTCTCCGCGAGTCGGCTCACGTTCGCTCAGGTCGTCGGGCCCCTTGGGCGGGTCACGGCCGCGAGCGCGCCGCTCGTGGGGCGACCAGCGTTGGTCGATCCGGTCGGCGATCTCGGCGACGCGCGTCTGGTGCGGGTTGCCGTGCGGGGTCAAGCGGAGCGGGATTGGCTGATCGAGATGCTTCCCGTGACAATTGGTGGGCGCAGCGCAAGAGTGATCGTGCTGACATCGCTGGCCGACTACTCGCAGAGTGCAGCGCTGTTCACCCGGCTGACCGTGCTCGTCGCCTCGGTGCTGGTCGTGTTGGTTGCGTCGACGACGTGGGTCGTCGTGGGGCGAGCTCTTCGCCCGATCGAAGCGATCAGAGCCAGGGTCGATCAGATCGGAGCGAGCGGGCTCGACCAGCGGGTTCCCGAACCAACGAACGACGACGAGGTCGGCCGGCTCGCTCGAACGATGAACGAGATGCTGGGGCGGGTCGAGGAGGCTGCTCGTCGTCAACGCCGCTTTGGGGAGGACGCCGCTCATGAACTCAGGACACCCGTTGCCAACATCCGCACCGCGCTTGAGGTGGCACTCATAAACCCGTACGCCGCGGAGTGGCCCGATATCGCCCGCGACGTTCTCGTACAAGACGAACGCATGCAATCCCTCATCGATGAGCTCCTCGTGCTGGCGCGAAGTGATGCAGGGGAGCTCGCGCCTGCCCGAACGCGTGTTGACGCCGCGGCGATCGGCGCGGCAGTCGTGGCAGAACGGGATGGCGGGGTCCTGGACGTGTCGTTCGCCGCCGACGGGCCTGCTTGGGTCGAGGCGGACCCGGCACATCTCGCGCGCGCGATCACCAACATCGTCGACAACGCCATTCGCCACGCTGAGACCGCGGTGCGGGTCGAGGTGTCAGTCGAAGGCGGACAGGTCCGCATCGGCGTCGTGGACGACGGGCCTGGCATGGCGCCAGGCGACCGTGAACGGGTCTTCGAGCGATTCGTTCGACTGGAGGACGACCGTGGCCGGGCCAGCGGCGGCACCGGTCTCGGGCTCGCCATCGCGAGGGAGCTCGTATCGGCGAGTGGTGGGACGGTCACGATCGATGGGCCTGGCCCCGGGGCAACCGTCGTGACGCGGCTTCCCGAGGCCCGGCGAACACCTCCCGGACCGCGCGGCGCGGGCGATTCGGGCATCACGCTCAGCGTCGCCTCAGGAGTGCACCCGTACCCTTCCGATCGATGACGCACTCTCGCCGTTCCCGATGGCTGGTCCCAGCCGCGCTCAGCGCAGGATGTGTCGCCGCTGCGAACCTCCAAGCGGTGGTGCCAGCCGGCGCGTCGATTCCCACGTTGCCGGTCTTGACGGCAGCGCAGCTGCTCGCGAAGGCGCAAGGCGCGAACGTTGAGACGCTGACTGGGACCGTCTCTGTGACGGCGCGTCTTGGCCTGCCCGACCTTGGATCCTTCGGAGGGGGCAGCGCAGGCATCGCCGGCCTCCTCGCCGGAACCCACGTTGCGACGATCGCCATCGACGGCCCAGACCACCTCAGGGTCGCCATGCCATCCGATCAGGCAGAGACCGACTGGGTCCGCAACGGTGGCGACGTCTGGTCGTGGGACTCGGCCAGCCAGCATGCGGCACACTTCGCGCAAGCCGCGCCGACCCCCGATGCGCAGGACATGCGAACGCCTGCCGCGCACGACACGCCGAAGCCTGACGCGACGGATCCCGTCGGCGTCGATCCGATCGTCGAGGCGGAACGCCTGCTTGCCAAGGTGACCCCCACCACCGACGTCCAGGTTCGGACACCTCGCTATGTTGCCGGCCGGCCCGTCTACGAGCTGGTCCTCGCTCCGAAGGATGCCGCCTCGACGATCCGAGAGGCTGCCATCTCCGTTGACGCCGCGACCGGTCTCCCGTTGGCGGTGCGGATCGTTGCGGGCAGCTCGGCGAGTCCTGCTTTCGAGATCGGATTTACGGCGGTCTCGTTCGCGAAGCCGAAGGCGTCGACGTTCTCGTTCACGCCCCCTCCGGGCGCGATCGTCACCCAGCAACAGAACCTGACCGCGATGCTGTCAGGTCGACCCGGTGGTCGTACGCGCCACCACGACCGCAAGTTCGCGCCGCCCAGCGTGGCCGCGGCGACGCCTGCGCCGGCCGACACCGCGACGAAGGTGGTCGGTACCGGCTGGGCGAGCGTCCTCGTCGTCAGCGGACAGAGCCCAGCCGGCCTTGACTCCCTCCTGCGCGTTGCTCAGACGGTGCCGGTTGGCGCCGGAAGCGCCAAACTCGTCAGTTCTTCACTGGTCAACGCGCTGGTCCTGCCGGACGGCCGGATCGCGATCGGTGCCGTAACAGTCGCTGCGCTCGAAGCCGTCGCGGCTACCGCGTGAGCAGCACGGCTTCACTGCCAACCGCACCAGCGCGGCCCGCCTCGCACGGCTCGACGCACGAGCCATCGACCTCACTCGCGATCAAGACGGTTGGGCTCACGAAGCGGTTCGGTGAGGATGCTGTCGTCGATGACCTCGATCTTGCAGTCCCGGCCGGGAGCGTCTTTGGGTTCCTCGGACCCAACGGAGCGGGCAAGACAACAACGATTCGCATGGTGCTTGGTCTGCTCACGCCAACCGAAGGTCATGCCGAAGTCCTCGGTCAACGTATGCCAGATGGCGAAGCGGACGTGCTTCCCCACGTGGGCGCGCTCATCGAAGGCCCGGCGTTCTACCCGTGGCTGAGCGGCGAGCAGAACCTGCTGCGGTTCGACAGCGTGAGCCGCGTCTCGACATCAAGCGGGCGGGCGGCCCGGGTCGGACTCGCCCTGGAACGAGTCGGGCTGACTGCTGCGGCCGCGAAGCGCTACAAGGCGTACTCACTCGGGATGCGCCAACGCCTCGGTCTCGCGTGTGCGCTCCTCGAACCACGTTCTCTTCTCGTGCTCGACGAACCAACCAATGGCATGGACCCCCAAGGAACGCGAGAGATCCGCCACCTCGTCAGAGAGCTCGCGGCCGACGGCACGACCGTGTTCCTGTCCAGCCACCTCCTGGCCGAGATCGAGCAGG
>JAYUDU010000108.1:0-2351 GCA_043739605.1 Acidimicrobiales bacterium
ACCTTCCTCGGCAACTCGGCCAAGAGCAAGCTCAGCCAGGTCGGCTCCGCCATCAGCTGATCCGTGCGGCTGGCCCCGCCAGCACCACCAACAAACGCAACGAGAGGCGGGCCCAACGGCCCGCCTCTCGGCGCGTCCGGCTTCGAGCCCCCCTTCGGCGCCCCGCGTCTACGTCGCCTGTTCGAGCCGAGGTCGGCTGCCAGCGTGCTGCGCAAGCGGCGTCCGGGCCGGGCTCGGCCGACGGTGCCAGGTCGCTCAGGCCATTCAGGAGCGGCGCACAACGTGAACTGGCCCTCGGCCGACCCGTAGAGCTCCCACACCGCGTGCTCGCCGAACGCCGCGACCACTCGACGTTGAGCGGCTCGGGACAAGCGGCGCTGGCATGAGCGACGAGGCGAAAGCACGACAGATCGAGGCTGGCCGCCCCATCGAGCGCGAGGAGGCGTTGCAGGTGTGGCGGCGCGCAGAACGTCGACGTTGGCCGATGCCGCGCAATGACGCGTGCCATCAACGTCGGCCTCGAACCGGCCTGGGGCACCCGGGCTACGGGTCACGTCTGCGCTGAGGACGCGAGTGCCGGCTTCTGGTACCGCTGTGACCCTCCATACGGGTCATAGCGGTACCAGAACATCACCGAGCGAAAGTGGACCGACCACCAGGTAGTTCGCGGAGCCTGTGCCGGCGGTGTTCTGCACGGAGGAAGCCCGGAACGGCTGCGCCGCGAAGCAAGCAGGCGTGAGGACTGGACGCACGAAGAACACCGCCTCGCGTGGCACGGCGAAGCGGACCAAAGGCGCCCCCCGGGGGCGCCGGAGGTCACCGGCGGCCCGAGCGTCAGCGAGGAACAGCCAGCCGACAACAACGCGGAGCCTGTGCGCGTGCTGTTCTGCACGAAGGAGCACCGGAGCGAGGGCGCCGCGGAGCAAGCACTCGTGAGGAGCGGACGAAGGAAGAACAGTGCGCCCAAGCACGGCGAAGCGGACCAAAGCGAGCACCGCGAGCGGAGGTCACCGGCGGCCCGCCGCGAAGCAAGGAACAGCCAGCCGGCAACGAGGAACCGCGTCCGGGGTCTCATGCTGCCACCCGCCACTGCGGCAGACCGCCGCGACGATCGACATCGATGACGCCAGCTTCTGGTGGTGCGCCGGCGCCGAGCGAGAGCGCCACGATCCCGACCACCTCGTCGGCGAGCCGACCGGCGTCGAGCGAGCCTCGATCGATGGACCAGACGTCGCCGAGCGCGACCCGAACGACGACGATCCGGTGCGCCCTCCCAACGCCCTCGACCGGGCCAGCGGTGGCGGCGAGCGCCAGTCGTGCCAGCGTGAGATGGGGAGCGACGAGGCCAGAGCCCACATCGAGCACCACCATGACCCGCTCGCCAGAGGGTTGCTGCACGACGGCATCGATCCGTGACACGACCGTTACGACGGGACCACGGGCCCGTCCGAACGGGCGCAAAGCGGGGTCGAACGCCAACACCTGCATCCCTGGTACGTCGACGGGCAGGTGAGCTCTCGCTATGGCGCCCCACCGTTGGGCTTGCGCGTGCACCTCCGCGAGCGCGCCCCCTTCGAGGTCTCCCAGCCATGCTGCGAGACGGCCGACCGCGCCCGCCATGGCCAACGAAACGGCATCGGCCACGTCCAGCCGGCGGTCTGCGATGAGGCGAGCAACCGCGACCCGGCCGAGACGCCGAGCTGCGAGCTGTGGCGCCCACTCGAACGTGGCCTGGCCGGGGTCGCCGTGACGCCGACCGGTGAGAGCGGCTCGTAGGTCGTGGTCTCGCAGCTCGACATCGGAAGCGACAAGCGCGTCGAGGCACGGCCGCACCGCGGTGAGGGCGTCCCGGTGGTCGACCCATGACGTGCCCGCGACGGGCGGTGCCTCGATGGCGACGCGCACCCGGTGGACGAGGGGGGTCGTCACGCCGCCACCACGCTGCGGGGACCCCGAACGTCGTTGGCGGCGTGCCGGCCATCGCCGGACTCGACCTCGTCGACGCCACTCACGTCGACGCCAACTCGTCGACACCGTCGTCGTCGATGCCGAAGCTGATTGCTTCAACAGGGTCGTCGTAGCCCACGCCGATGAATGCCATCGGACAATGGTCGCTAGCCGGGCATGTGGCGCAATGACGGCCGGGGCTGAGCGTCGGCTGGCGGCCGGCTGCGAGCTCGATGAGGCGGCGCACAGCCGCAGCTGCCCTCAGCGCCGCAGCATGCAGATCGTCCGGGCTGACCACCTGCGCGAACACCTCGAAGTCGACGAGACGAACGACGGCGATGGCGAGGGGAGGCACCCCCGACCGCAACGTCTCGAGGAGGGCGTAGTGGCGCGCCTCGGCGTGG
>JAYUDU010000109.1:0-2347 GCA_043739605.1 Acidimicrobiales bacterium
ATCCTCGACGAGCCGCGACCAGATCTCGAGGTTCTCGCGCACGGTCATGGTGTTGAACAACGCCTCACCACCGGGTACCTGCACCATGCCGAGACCGACGCGCAGTTCGGGGGCGACAAAGGTGATGGTGCGGCCTTTCAGCCGTACCACGCCGCGATCGGGCATCAAGATGCCGGAGATGCAGCGCAGCAACGTGGACTTGCCGGCGCCATTGGTACCCAACAGCGCGAGCGTCTCGCCGCGCTTGACCTCGAGCTCGACGTTGAACAGCACCTGCACCGGGCCATAGCTCACGTCGACGCCCCGCACCTGGAGGACCGACCGGTTCGCCGACGACGACAATCGTGCCGCCCGCATTTCGGCGGTGGCTGCCAGCGTCGCCAGCGCCTTGGCTGCGTCGGCCGGGACGGTCCGGCCCGCAGAGCGAAGGATGAGACCGCCGATGATCCAGAACGCGCTGGTTGCTGCCAGGCCGGTGCGGACCGAGTTGTTGGCGACCTGTCCGAAGATCAGAAGGAACAGCACGAAGCCGCTCCCGATGAAGAGCGCCCCAAATGAGAACGACAACGTGCGCACCCGGGCCGGCGAGACGATCGCTTGGGTCGCCAGGAACGGCGGCGTAAAGATGCCGCCGACGAAGTAGGCGCCGAGCAGTCCCGCGATGGAGAGCGGCAGATAGTGCGAGACGGACATGACCAAGATGCACGGGCCCACGCCGGCAAGCGCGTACCCCGCATACTTCACCGGTTCGCCGAGGCCCTTGGCAACCCACCGCATCGTCCACCGCCCGGAGAGCTGCACCGCGATGAGCTGGGCCAGGAAGCCGAAGCTGACGAGGAGACCGATCTCGAAGCTGTTGAGATGGAACTCCTCGTCCAGGTAGATCGGGATGTAGATGGACAAGGGCAGAAGGCCTGCGCCGATGGCTACCCACGAGGTGAACTGGGTGCGCAGCGTGCGCACGTTCATGAGGATGCGGACGCCGCGACTGAAGGAGACAGCACGCTCCTCGGCCGCGACGAGCGCAGCAAGCGGGTCGTCGGTGGCGCCTCGCACCGGCTCCTTGAGCGTGCGTGACGCGACGAACGCCATCATGACGATGGGGACGAACAGGACCGCGAAGGTGAAGCGCCAGCCGACGACGTAGGCCAGGCCGCCGGCAAACGCGGCGCCGATGATGGCCCCGTAGCGCTGGCCGTTGGCGTGGGCTGCGTACACCTGGGGACGTACCCCGGGCTCGTACCAGTCCGAGAGCAGCGAGCGGTGCACCGGGTCGTTGACCAGCAATCCCATGCCGTTGCCGATGCGCACGAACACCAGCAGCAACAGGGTGGGTGCGGCACCAGTCAGCAACGAGAACGTGCCGGCGAGGATCGCTCCCAACACCACGAGCTTGGTGCGCGGCAGACGATCGCCGTAGTAGCCGAGCGGGATCGACAAGATGATCAAGACGAGGAGGTTGACGCCAACGACCAGACCAAAGCCCTGATTGGAAAGGTCGAAGGTCTTCTTTATCTGGGGAGCGAGGACGTTGAAGCCGGCGGTGTCGAACTCGTCGAAGAAGAAGAGGAGGAACAAGACCAAGAGGTAGGTCGGGTCAGCTCCTCCGGTCGGCCCTACGAAGCGGGCCTTCAGCCAGGCGATCATCGGACATCATCCGGACCGCGGGACGCTCGCAGCTGTGCCCGACCGCCCGCGGCACCCGCGGTCGCACGTTCGCGGCGGCGGACCGGGGGTGGATCCGGCGGCACCTCGTCCAGTGGTTCGTCCACTGCTGCTCGCGGGTCGCGGGTTGGGGCGCTCAGGCTGCGGATGCCTGTGGCCGCCTCCGCGGCTGCGCCAAGGTCGACGTCGACCGACCGCTTGTCTGCTGTGAGACTGGGCACCAGGATGCCGCGCCGCTCTGCGACCCAGCGCAGGAAGGCGTCCCGCGCGCCGTACACGAGCTGGCCGAGGCCGCCGGGGAAGATGAGCAGCAGCAACAGCACCCCACCGCCGGTGGCGAAGAGGGTGAACTGCGCCGGCAAGAAGTACTGCACCCCCTTGATGAACGCCGCGCCAAGCAGTGCGCCGGCGGGGCTGCCCATGCCGCCGATGACGACCATGGAGAACATCAGGATGGACGTCTCGGCGGGGAAGCGGTCGGCCCGCAGGTTCTGCTCGTGGAACGCATACAGACCGCCGGCCAGCGCGGCCAGGAAGCCGCTCGTGGCGAACGCCAGCAACTTGGCGACCGTGGTGTTGACGCCGAGCGACTGGGCGGTGCGCTCGTTGTCACGGGTCGCGACGAGGACGCGGCCAAAGCGTGCTGCCCTGAGGTTGCGGACCACGACGAGCCCAAACACCA
>JAYUDU010000110.1:0-14730 GCA_043739605.1 Acidimicrobiales bacterium
CCCGCCGCGGCTTCATCCGCGTGTACGACATCCGGGACCGGGTCCTACCCCAACACATCCTCGACGCGCCGACACCCGATACTACCGACGCCGCGCGCACGCTCGTTCGTCGGTCGGCGGCCGCGCTCGGCGTCGCCACCGCTGCGGACATCGCCGATGTGTTTCGCATCGGTCAGCCGGCGGCGAAACGGGCCCTGGCCGACCTTGTTGACGCCGGCGAGGTGGCGGCGGTCAGCGTCGAGGGGTGGGACAAGACCGCTTACCTCCACGCCGGCTTCGCCACCCGCGGGTTGCGCCACCCGGGGCATGTGGCTGCGCTGATCTCGCCGTTCGACAACCTGATCTGCTTCCGGGCCAGGACGGCACGGTTGTTCGGCATCGAGTTCCGCATCGAGATCTACGTCCCTGAAGCCAAGCGGGTGCACGGCTATTACGTGCTGCCGTTCCTGCTCGGTGACGCCATCGCCGCTCGCGTCGACCTCAAGGCCGACCGGGCCGGGGGCGTCCTGCGCGTACGCTCGGCATGGATCGAGCCTGGCCACGACCCGTTTGAGACGGCTTCTGCGCTGGCCAGTGAGCTGGGCGCGTTCGCCACATGGCGAGGTCTCGGTGCTCTCAGCGTCGAGCCCCGTGGCGACCTCGCTCACCCACTCGCCGCCTGCATCGGATGACCGACACCCGATCGCTGCCGTGACACCCGTCGCGCTCGAATCGTCTCCTCGACTGCCACCTTCGCTCGCCCACCCCGCGACACTCCCGTAGCCTGCCGCCACGATGTTTCGCACCGACACTTCTCGTCGACGCCCGCGGTCGCTCGCGCTCGGCTTCGTGGCCGCCATCACCACCTTCAGCGTCGCGGCGGCCGGCTGCGTTGCGTCGTCGGACAGCGCGCAATCCGGAGGCGACGCCCCCAAGGGGTGCGAGGTGATACAGACGACGGTCTCGCCGGAGAAGGGCGACCTGATGACGTCGCTTGCCGCAGAGTTCAACGCCACGAATGGCGCCAAGAAGGCGGCCAACGGCGGGTGCGCCTTCGTCAAGGTCAGCCCCCTGTCATCCGGCGCGGGCGCAACAGCCCTCGCCGACGATTGGCGCGACACCGACGCGTACGGCGCCAAGCCGACGGTGTGGTCACCGAGCGCATCGTCGTGGGGCGGCGTCGTCAACCAGCGCCTCGCCGACGCTGGCAAGCCGGCGTACGCGCCGTCAAGTGCGCAGCCGTTCATGCTGACGCCACTCGTCATCGCCATGCCCAAGCCGATGGCCGATGCGCTCGGCTACCCGGCCAAGCCGCTTGGCTTTGATGACCTCATCGCCCTCTCGAAGAACCCGGCCGGCTGGGGATCTGTCGGTCACCCAGAGTGGGGCCCGTTCAAGCTCGGAAAGACAAACCCAAACTTCTCGACGAGCGCACTCAACGCCACCACCGCGCAGTACTACACGGCGGCAAAGAAGACCTCTGGGCTCAGCCTTGAGGACGTGAACAAGCCAGAGGTCGCGGCGTACAACACCTCGATCGAGTCGTCGGTGGTGCACTACGGCGATACCACGCTCACCTTCCTCAACAACTGGTTCCGAACCGATCAGCGCGGGACGTCACTGACGTACGTGTCGGCAGTGGCCGTCGAGGAGAAGTCGGTCATCGATTACAACCTCGGCAACCCCGATGGCGTGCTCGAGCAGGGAGAAAAGCCCCGACCTCCTCGCATCCCCCTGGTCGCGGTGTACCCCAAGGACGGCACGCTGTTCTCCGACAATCCCTTCTACGTCCTCGACGCGCCGTGGGTGACCCCAAAGGCAAAGGCCGGTGCCGCGGCATTCGGTGCGTTCGTACAGACAGAGGCGCACCAGAAGCGGGTCCTCGAGTTCGGGTTCCGGCCGGCGAACCCTGCCGTTCCGGTCGACAAGCCCATCACCAAGGACAACGGCGTCGACCCCTCACAGCCGGCCACCACGCTCGGCGTCCCAGAGCCGGCCGTCCTCACCGCGATCATCAAGAAGTGGGGTGAGCAGCGCAAGGGGGCCCAGGTCATGCTCGTCATCGACGTGTCTGGCTCGATGGGCGAACCCGCAGCCGACGACGGCCGCACCCGCCTGGACCTGGCGAAGTCTGCGGCCATCGCCAGCCTCGACCAGTTCTCCCAGAGCGACCTGGTCGGGCTCCGCATCTTCTCGACGGGCATCGGCGCCAACGCCGGACCGTACGTCGATCTCGTGCCCATCGGACCGATCGCGACGACCAGAGAACAGATCGCCGTGAAGATCCGCAGTCTGATACCCACCCGCGGCACCCCGCTCTACACCACTGCGATCGACTCGGTCGCAGCCGTCAAGGCCCGCTACGACGCCACCCGCATCAACGCGGTGGTGCTGTTGACCGACGGCAAGAACGAAGACCCGTTCGACGATCTCGCCGCCACCCTCGCCAAGCTCGGCAACGGCACGGAGGGTGGCTCCGCGCAGCCAGTTCGCCTGTTCACCATCGGCTTCGGGGTAGACGCAGACCAGTCGACGTTGAAGCGCCTTTCGGAGGCCACCGACGCCAAGGCCTACGACGCCAAGAACGCGAAGAAGATCGACCAGGTCTTCGCGAACGTCATCTCGAACTTCTAGGCGACGGAACGAGGCGGGGAGGACCGATGGCAGACGGCAACAGCTTGGGCGAGCGGCTACGCACGCCGCCGGTCGCCCGCGCCATGTTCTCGCCGTCCGCCACGCTGCTGGCGGGCGGCGGCGCGGCGCTCGGCATCTTGATCGGTGGATTTCCTGCCGGTTTGGTCTTGGCGCCCGTCCTTGGGCTCGGCATGTGGGCCGTCCGTGTGCTTGCGGCAGCGCCCCGTGGCCTCGCGAAGGTGCACTCGAAGGGCCTCCCAGAGCCGTGGCGCTCGATGGTCAACGACGCCCTCAGGGCGAAGTCACGCTTCACGCAGATCATCTCGACGTGTGCGCCCGGTCCGCTGCGCGACGAGCTGAACACCATCTCTGGGCGCGTCGACGACGGTGTCCGCGAGGCCAGTTCGGTAGCCCGCAAAGGAGTCATGCTCGATGCCGCTCGCAAGAACCTCGACCTCGGCGCGGCGACCAGCGACCAGGAACGCCTCACCAGCGAGCGTGCGCTGCGCGTCCAGAACAACATGGACGTGGTCAGCCTCGACACTGCGCTCGCCGCGGTCAACAGCCAGCTCGAGACCGGTCGTCGCATCGAGCGCATCGCCTTCGAGGCCCGCGACCGTCTCCGCGTGCTCAATGCCCAGCTCGACGAGGTGTGCGCCGCCGCCATCGAGCTGACCGTGCGTCCCGCCGGTGCCGACGCAGGCGGGTTGTCCAGCCAGGTCGACGGCATCGTCACCCAGCTTGAGACGCTTCGCACCGCGCTGGACGAGGCGGCAGGCGCCGACGCCCCCACCACGCAAGACTCAACCCTCTCAGCCTCACCTCTCTAGCCGCTCAGCCCCCAAGGGCCGCCGTCGGCGCCGCCAACCCACTCAGAAAGCAGACTCACATGTTCAAGCTGTTCCGCCGGATGGGCAAGTACATGACCGCCCTCTTCACCGGGAAGTTCAACGAGCACGCCGACCCCAAGATCCAGTTGGAACAGGCCATCATCGAGGCCCAAGACCAACACCGCCGTCTCACCGAGCAGGCGGCTGCGGTCATCGCCAACCAGAAGCAGACCGAGATGCGCCTGAACCGGTCGATGGAAGAGCTGGAGCAGACCAATGGCCGGGCTCGCCAGGCGCTCCTGATGGCCGATGACGCCCGGACCAGGGGCGATGCTCCAAAGGCGGCCGATCTCGAGAAGACCGCCACCATCCTGGCCACCAAGCTGGTGCAGGTCGAGAAGCAGGTCGAGAGCCTGAAGCAGATGCACCTGCAGACGACCGAGGCGTCCGACAACGCGAAGCGGGCCGTCCAGGCCAACTCCACCCTGCTGCAGCAGAAGCTGGCGGAGCGTCAGAAGCTCCTCTCCCAGCTCGATCAGGCGAAGATGCAGGAGCAGATGAACACGGCCATGGCCAGCCTCAACGCCACCGTCGGCCAGGACGTCCCGACGCTCGCCGAGGTTCGCGACAAGATCGAGGCTCGCTACGCGAAGGCGCTCGGCGCATCAGAACTTCAGGGCCAATCCGTCGAGGCGCAC
Organism: Acidimicrobiales bacterium; assembly: GCA_043739605.1. Lineage (GTDB taxonomy): Bacteria > Actinomycetota > Acidimicrobiia > Acidimicrobiales > JAUJNH01 > JAYUDU01. The sequence goes on from JAYUDU010000110.1 coordinate 4,142, forward strand.
ATGCTTGAGGTGGAGCAAGCGACCGCCGATGTCGAGGCTCAGAGCCGCCTCGCAGAGCTGCGCACCCAGCTCGGCCTGTCGGCGGCGCCGAGCGCCGGTGCGGTCGGGCCGGGAGCGACGACGACGGCCCCGCTCACCGCCCCTGCGATCGACGCCGCGGAGGTCCCTCAGGCCGGGGTCTGAGGGACCGCTCGCCTCAACCGCACCTCAGCCGCACGCGATGGCGCGGTCCGCCGGCCCAGTCACTGGACGGCGGCCTCGCACATGGCACGGAACGCGACGGGGCCGACGGAGCGGTGTCGGGCTCTGAGGCCAGCATCGAGGAGGAGCCAGCCGCCATCGACACCACCGAGGATGGCCCGCGCCCTGCAGCGTGCGACCGCCTCGCCGACGTCCTTGGCGCTGAGGGCGATGCCGGCGACGGTCTTGGCCCACCCGGCGACGTCGGCAAACGAGCGCGACCCGTCTGCGACGGCATGGATGACGATCGCGTCGATCGTGCTCACCGACCGATCATGGCAGCACGACCAGATCATCGCGGTGGATGACCGTGGCGCCGACGCCGGCAGCGAGGTCGAGCTCATCGGTCCGGCGACCTGCCCACGCCTCGATGGTGGCGCTGTCGTGGCCGACGAGGCCCTTCGCGAACACCTCACCGTCTGGGGTGGCCACCTCGACCGCAGCCCCAGCAGCAAACGCGCCCTTCACGCTCACCACGCCCGCGGGGAGCAGGGAGGTCCCCCGCTCGATAAGCGCCCGCCGAGCGCCTGCGTCAACCACCACGGTGCCCTCCGCCCCCACCGCGAATGCGATCCAGAGCTTGCGAGCGCCGAGGCGACGATCCTTCGGACGGAAGCTGGTGCCGACGCCGGCGACGCCGTTGACGGCATCGATGAGCACGTCGGGCCGCGCCGACGCGGCGATGATCGCCCTGACGCCAGACCACGCCGCGATCTTGGCTGCGGCGAGCTTCGACGCCATGCCGCCACTCCCCCGGCGGCTGCCGGTGCCGCCGGCCGCGGCCTCGATGGCGGCATCGACGAGCACGATCTCCTCGATGAGGCTCGCCCCGTCGTCGTGGCGGGGGTCCGAGGTGAACAGACCGGCAGTGTCGGTGAGCAGCACGAGCAGGTCAGCACCGACCATGTGGGCGACCAGCGCGGCGAGCTGATCGTTGTCGCCGAAGCGGATCTCGTCGTCGGCCACCGCATCGTTCTCGTTGATGATGGGCACGACGCCCAGCTCAAGCAGGCGATCGAGGGTCTGGCGAGCATGGAGGTACTGGCTGCGAGCCATCGAGAAGTCGTAGGGGTCGAGCAGCACCTGGCCCGGCACGATGTCGTGCACGCCGAAGTGGTGGTCCCACTGGGCCATCAGCCGGTGCTGGCCGACGGCGGCGACCGCCTGGAGGGTGGCCAGGTCGTTCGGGCGGGCGTCGGCGAACCCCAGCGGCGCCAAGCCGGCGGCGATTGCTCCCGACGACACCAGCACGACCCGGTGCCCCGCGGTTCGCGCAACGGCGATCTCAGCTGTGATCTTGGCGATCGACGCCACGTTGATGCGCCCGGCCACGTCGGTCAACGACGAGGTTCCGACCTTCGCGACGACGAGCACCCGAAGAGAGTACCGGCGGGCTCGATCGGGGCCGAGTCGAGAGACCCTGTGCTCGATGGGCTGCCTGGTTCAGCGAGGGAACTGGATGTAGGTGTCGATGATCGCTTCGGCGACGCCGGGGTGTGGGGGGAGAGCGTTGCCGAGGACGCCGCGCTCGCGCAGGTCGGCCATCATCACCTCGAGGACGCGGTCGATGGTGAGGTCGTCGTCGTGGGCGCGCCACGCCTCCCGCTCGGCTTCATCGGCGAAGCAGTATGCCTTCCACGACACCGAGAACCGCAGCTGCGACCATGCGTACCGAGCGACCTCGGAGCCGACGCCGTTGCCGAGCGCATCGCCCTCGTCGATGACCGCCCACACCGCGTCGTCGCCGACCGGGCCGGCCACGTGGCGCAACGACATCCCCGGGCGCAGGGGCGGCATCTCGACCGCCGTTGCCAGTGGGTCGACGCCGTGGAACACCGAGTCGGTGTCGAGCACCAGCGCAGTGTCCTTGCGGACGGGATGCACGACGACCGGACCATCAGCTCCCTCCGGCCAATAGGAGAGCGCTCCCCCATCACAGTCGTGGAACCAGGCAATGCCGGTAGCGATCGGCATTCGCCAGGCGTCGAACAGCCCGCTGTGGTGCATCGCGGCCAGGAGCCATTGGGGCATCACCCGACGGTTGCAGCCTCGGAACTCTGGCACGTCGGTGTGCACCGCAAGCTCCTGCCCTGGCACGAAGAAGTTGGCGAACACGATGGCCGGCTCGATGATCGGCAGACCAAACACCTCCCGGGCGGCATCGACGAAACCAGGGTGATGCAAGAAGCGGTCGATGCCAGGGGTGGCCGCCTCCTCGCCGTAGGCGTAGTCCTCGCGGAAGTAGTTCGTGCGGGCCCCGAGGGTGGCGCGGTCGTCGGCGGAACGGCCGAGGCGGCCGCCGGTCCTCAAGAAGTTGGCGACCGCGTCGTGGCGAGCGAACAGCCCCTTGGTGATGGGGTGGTCCATCTCCTGCGCTGAGTACATCTTGTGGCTGCCGTAGGAGTGCGCCACCGCGATGACCTCATCGGCTCCGCCGTCGCCAAAGAGCGGCTCGAGGGCCACGGCCGGAAAGGTCCCAGGGGCAGGAGGCGCGATCGTCATGCCATCAGCCTCGCACGCGCGACGGCGCGCCTACTCGTCGTACTCGAACTCGAGTTTGCCGATGCGGACGGGGTCGCCCTGGCGAGCGCCCGCCTTGTGGAGGGCCTTGTCGATGCCGAGGCGGGCCAGGCGTTGTTGGACGTAGTGCAAGGCGGTGACCTCGGTGATGTCGTTGAGGGCGACGGCCCGCTCCGCCTCGCGGCCGACGACAACGAACGTGCCGTCGTCCTCGCGCATGATGTGGAAGCCTTCTGGCACCAGGCGGTGTACGACGAAGCCGCCGCCCGCGGCCGCCGCCTCGGCCTCAGCGCGGGCACCGGCAACCAGCTCAGCGAGCTTGTTGAGCACATCGTCGAGCCCAACGTGAGTGTGCGACGAGATGCGGAGGCCGGTCCACTCGTCCTCCCACAGCTCAGCGTCGGGGTTGTCGATCTTCGTCCCGACGACGAGACGGGGCCGCTCAAGCAGCTCCGGGCGGTATTGACCCAGCTCGCGGAGCAGGATCTGTTCCTGCTCTGCGGGCGAGCGCAGGTCGTCCGCGCACAGATCGACGAGCACGAGCAGCACCCGGGCTCGCTCGATGTGGCGCAGAAACTGGAAGCCGAGGCCCTTGCCCTCGCTGGCGCCCTCGATGAGCCCGGGAATGTCTGCGACCACGAACTCAGCACCGCGGTGACGCACGACGCCAAGGTGCGGCTGAAGGGTGGTGAAAGGGTAGGCCGCGATCTTCGGCGTGGCCCGTGACACCGAGGTGACGAACGTGGACTTGCCGGCGTTGGGGAAGCCCACCAGCGCCACGTCGGCCATGAGCTTGAGCTCGATGTTGTACCAGCGCTCCTGGCCGTGCTCACCCTGCTCTGCGAACGTCGGCGCCTTGCGACGGGCCGATGAGAAGGAGTCGTTGCCCCGCCCGCCGCGGCCGCCCTCGCCTGCACAGAAGCGATCGCCGGCGTTGGCGAGATCGGCGACGATCTCACCTTCGAGGCTCTTGATGACGGTGCCCTCCGGCACCAGCACGAGCGTGTCTTCGCCGCGTTTGCCGTGCTTGGCCTTGCCGGACCCGTGATGGCCGGGGTCGGCCTTGCGGTGCGGGTGATCCTTGAACGCCAGCAGAGAAGCGACGTTGCGGTCGGCGACCAGCCAGACGCTGCCGCCGTCACCTCCGTTGCCTCCATCGGGTCCGCCCTCGGCCACGTGCGCCTCACGGCGGAACGAGACGCATCCTGCGCCGCCGTCACCAGCTTTGACGTGCATCTGGGCCTCGTCGATGAAACCGCTCATCCGAGGGCCCCGCCCCCGCCAACCTTCGCGAAGCCCTTCATCTGTTCCACGGGGCGGTCATGGTAGGCGCCGCGAGGCCGCGGGCCAGCATCGAACACCGGCGCCCGGACGCGACGACGCCCGCCTCACAAGGCGGGCGTGCGGTCGGTGGCGCCGTCGAAGCCGGCGTACAGATCAGGCGTCGACGAGCTCGGCGACCGACGGTGCGTCGGCCTCGACGACGATGTCGACGAACGTGCGGCCGCGACGACGGTTGAACTTCACCTTGCCGAGGGCGAGAGAGAACAACGTGTCATCACCGCCACGGCCGACGTTGTCGCCGGGGTGGAAGTGCGTGCCGCGCTGGCGGACGATGATGGCGCCGGCCTTGGCGACCTGGCCGTCGAAGAGCTTCACGCCGAGGCGCTGGGCATTGGAATCGCGGCCGTTCTTGGTAGAGCCGGCACCCTTGGTCTTTGACATCTCGCTACCTCGTTCTGTCGATGACTACCGGGAGATCCCGGTGATCTCGATGGTGGTGTAGTGCTGACGGTGGCCCCAACGCCGACGCGTGCGCGCCTTGGGGGTGTAGGTCAGACCGTTGATCTTGGGGCCCTTGGCCTCACCGACGATGCGGGCGGAGACCTTGGTCGCGGCGAGGTCGGAGGGAGTGGCGAGGGTGGCATCGCCGTCGACGAGGAGCACCGGGGTGAAGTCCACCACGTCACCCTCGACACCGGCGAGGCGCTCGACGTCGTAGCGCGCCCCCTCTTCGACCCGAACCTGCTTGCCGCCGGTGGCGATGACTGCGTACACGAGGGCGGTAGCGTACACGGGGTTCGAGGACCTCGGCCAGCCCGCGGCAGCGATGAGCGCAGCCATCACCTCACCAGGGCCTGGTCGAGCGTGAAGCCTCGGCCGGCGCAGACGGTGCACGACGTCGACAGCGACTCGACGAGGCCCTCCGAGATGCGCTTGCGGGTCATCTCGACCAGCCCGAGCTCCGAGATGTCGAACACCTGCATCCGTGTCTTGTCACGCGACAGCGATTCTTTGAATGCCGCCAGCACCTTTGTTCGATGGTCTCTGATCTCCATGTCGACGAAGTCGATGACGATGATGCCGCCGATGTCCCGCAGTCTCAGCTGGCGGGCGATCTCGTCTGCCGCCTCAAGGTTGTTGTGGAAGACCGTCTCCTCGAGGCTGGAGGAGCCGACGTTCTTGCCGGTGTTGACATCGATCACGGTCAGTGCCTCTGTGCGCTCGATGATGAGCGAACCGCCGGACTTCAGCCACACCTTGCGGTCGATGGCCTTGTGCAGCTGCTCGTGGACGTGATGCTCCTCGAACAGTGGCAGCGGCCGTGCCGTGGTGTCGTGGAGCACGACGCGATCGGCGAGGTCGGGGTTGTAGATCGAGATGTAGGCGCGCACCTCATCGAACAATGCCTCGTCGTCGATCACGATCTGGCGGTACTCCTTCGAGAACTCCTCACGAATGATGCGCACGGCCACGTCGGGCTCGCGATAGAGCAGCGCCGGAACCTTCGTCGAGGCCGCCAGCGCCTCGATCTGCTCCCATTGGGCGACGAGGCGAATGACGTCCTTGCGCAGCTCCTCGGCGGACGCCCCTTCGGCGGCGGTCCGGACGATGAGACCGTGCTGGGGTGGCTTCACCTGGTCGAGGGTCTTGCGCAGGCGCTTGCGCTCGGTGTCGGGGAGTCGCTTGGAGATGCCGTACGTGGTGGAGTTGGGAACGAGGACGACGAATCGGCCGGGGATCGACACGTCTTGGGTCAGCCGCGCGCCCTTGTGGGCGATGGGGTTCTTCGTGACCTGACAGATGATGGTCTGGCCGCCCTTGAGCAGTTGCTCGATGCGGACGTCATCGCGGTTCTTGCGGCTCACGCCCTCCATCTCCGTGGTGTCGAAGCGCACGTCGCTGCGATACAACACTGCGTTCTTCGGTGTGCCGATGTCGATGAACGCGGCTTCCATGCCCGGCAGCACGTTCTGAACCCGCGCCAAGTAGATGTTGCCGTCGATCTCACTGGTGTCGTTCTGCGGTCGCGAGACGAAGTGTTGGATGAGCGTGCGACCCTCGAGCACTGCGACCTGCGTCGCCTCCTTCCCGACCGACACAGCCATCAAGTATCGGCCGAGGGCTGGCTGGCGGGCCGTGATGTGCGGATCGATCGCGCTCGATCGCGTCGCCGCCGCGAGCTCCTCTGCGGTGGCGCCGCCTTGCACGGTGAAGCCGCCCGGCTTCGACTGCTGCGCCTGCTTGGGGCCGCGACCCCCACCGCCCTGACCTGTCGGAGCACCCTGGCCGCCCTGGGACTGACGGCCCTGACCACCGCCCGGTTGTTGACCCGACTGCAAGCCGCGGGCCTCGCTTGCTTCGCCACCGCGTCCGCCGCGCGAGCGACGGCGGCGCTTCTTGGTGCCGCCGGGCTCCGCGTCGTCGGAGCCTCCGAACGACACGCCCGCCGCCGGCACTGCGGCTGCGGCCGCGGAACCGGGCGGGCGGATGTCACCGATCTGGGGCCGTCCGCCAGCTGCCGGAGGAGCGGGACGGGTGTCCCCGATGCGGGGAGGCGCGGGGCGGGACGATGCTGCGTCGGGGGCAGGGGCCGGCTTGTCCTCGGCACGCTGGGGGGCGCGCGGCGGGTCGACGACACCGGCGTCGGAGTCGTCGACGTCATCCGTTTCGTCTTGGTCCGACGCTCCCTCAGCACGAGGACCACGACCGCGGCCGCGCGAGCCGCGACGTCGACGCGGCTTGCGCGCCTGGTCGGAGCTGTCGCCGTCTCGATCTCGCAGCCCGTCGGCGTCGCCAGGTGTGGGCGGCGCCTCCGAGGCCGCGGGCGCGGCGGCGCCGGATTGGCGCGACTCGGTCGGCTTCGGGGGCGGTGCGTCAGTCGTGACGGCGATGCTGGGCACCGGGCGGGTCGAAGTGGCCGGAACGGCCTGTTCTTCTGACATCGATGAGACTCCTCATGCTCATGACGCACGCGCTTGCGCGTACGTGGCGCCGACGGCAGCAGGCTCGAGCGGCTGAGCCCAAAGGGGCAACAGCAACGGCTCGTGGCGCTCGTCGGCGATGGCGATCCATTGGTGGGTGCGGCGCAGGACACCGGTCGCGAGACCGGGGAAGAGCGCTGCGGTGATGTCGCCGGGGCGGGCCGTCTTCGCGGCCCCTTCACCTTCGGCCACCAGGGCGGCCGCGTTGGCGAGGGTCATGACGATGCGGGTGGCGATCATCGGTGCGTCGCCCAGGACGGGCTCGGAAACGGCGGTCACAGCGACCACGGCAGGGCGGAGGTCCTCCTCGACCTCTGTTCCCTTGCGGGTGATGACGGCGGGTAGGGACGAGGCGGCGAGCACATCGTCGATGCGCTGCTGTGCGACCTCGGGGGTGAGCCCGTGCACGACGACCGCCCAGTCGCAGGTGGTGACGCTGCGCTGGAGGGACGGAGTGCGGGGCTCCAAGCGGCCCACCGCGCTCACGTCGACACCGACCGGGAGGGCGGCGGAGAGCGAAGCGGGCAGCGCGTTGAGATCAGGCAGGGGAACGTCCCTGGCGATCTCGACGTCGAGGTACTCGGCGTAGGACTCTGCACCCGTGGGCAGTGCCAGGCCGAAGCCGATCTTGGGACGGGGCGTGAAGCCGCCGGAGCGGGCGACGGGAAGCTCGATGCGCTTGGCGGCGCGCTCCCACACCCGGGCGGTGTCCCGGTGGGACAAGAAGCGGACCTTGCCGACCTTGGTCCACCGGAACCGGAGCACCTCGGGCGGGACGTAGGCGTCAACCATCGTTGCCCGCGGCGCTGGTCTGTTCGTCGGCGGTCGCGGGCTTGGGGGGGCGGGTGAGTAGGGCGATGGGGACATCGCCGCCGCGGCTGAGGTCGACGCCGGTGCCCTGGCTGCCGCCGGCCGGTGGGACGTTGGAGGCGACGACGTGCTCGAGCGCGCCGGTGGTGCAGGCGCCGCAGTCGTAGCAGGGCGTCCACCGGCAGTCCTCGACCGTTGCCTCCGCGAGCGCGTCCTGCCAGTCGCCCCACAAGAAGTCCTCGTGCAGGCCAGCAGACAGGTGCGCCCACGGCAGCGTCTCGGTGCGGGTGCGGTCGCGGTGGCAGACCTCATCGACGCTGAGTCCCTCTGCTTCCAACGCGTCGAGCCAGCGCTGCATGTCGAAGTGCTCGCCCCACTCCTGGAACACGCCGCCGTCGCGCCAGACACGCTCGACGACGGCACCGATCCTCCGGTCACCGCGCGACGTGATGCCCTCGGCCACCGAGGCGGCGGGCGAGTGCCACTTCACGTCGATGCCCTTGGTCTTCCACGATGCCTCGCGCAGGAGGCGAACCTTGCGCTCGAGGGTGTCGACGTCGTCCATGCCGAACCACTGGAATGGCGTCTGCGCCTTGGGTACGAACCCGCCGACCGACACGGTGACGGTGGCTCCCTTGAAGTGCTTGCGGCCGATCTTCACGCAGTTCTTGGCCAGTTCGATGATGCCGAGCACGTCCTCGTCGGTCTCGGTTGGCAGTCCGATGAGGAAGTACAGCTTGACCCTGCGCCAGCCGGAGGAGAACGCCGACTCGACCGCCCCGTAGAGGTCTTCCTCGCGGATGAGCTTGTTGATGACCTTGCGCATCCGCCACGTGCCGCCCTCTGGCGCGAACGTGAGGCCGGTGCGGCGCACCTTGGCGATCTCGGCGGCGAGGCCGACGGTGAAGGCGTCGACCCGCAGGCTGGGCAGCGCGACGGCGGCCTGGTCGCCGCAGATGCCGCCCGCGACGATGTCCTCGACCAGCTCGCCGATGCCGGAGTAGTCAGCGCTGGACAGCGAGGTGAGCGTGACCTCGTCGTACCCGGTCCGCTTGAGGCCGTCTCGGATCATCGTGCGGACCTGCTCGGCGGGGCGCTCGCGGACGGGGCGGGTAATCATCCCGGCCTGGCAGAAGCGACAGCCGCGGGTGCAGCCCCGGAAGACCTCGACGTTGAGGCGATCGTGGACCACCTCGGTGAGGGGGACGAGCTGCTGCTTGGGGTACGGCCACTGGCCGAGGTCGACGATGGTGCGCTTGTCGACCACCTCGGGCGTACCCACCTCCTTCGGCACCCTCCTGGTCGGCGCGCCCGTGACCGCGTCGGGGAGGGCGTCGTACAGCGCGGGGACGTAGACGCCGGGCACCGCCGACAGCCGGCGGAGCACCTCTTGGCGACCGCCGGGGCGACCGGTGCGCTTCCACGCCCCGAGCACCTCGGTGATGTCGCCGATGATCTCTTCGCCGTCGCCCAGCGCAACCAGGTCGGCGTAGTCCGCCAGCGGCTCGGGGTTGTAGGTGCAGTGGCCGCCGAGGACGATGAGCGGCAGGTGGTCTGCGTCGGCGTGGGCGTCCCGGTCGGCGCTGCGCACCGCCAGCCCCGCGAGGTCGATCATGTTGAGGACGTTGGTGTAGGTCAGCTCTGCGGCGAGGTTGAACCCGATGATGTCGAAGTCGCCGGCGGCGCGGTGGGTGTCGAGGCTGAACAGCGGCAGGCCCTCGGCCCGCAGCTGCTCCTCCATGTCGGTCCATGGGGCGAAGCTGCGCTCGGCGACTGCGTCGGCGCGCTCGTTGAGGATCTCGTAGAGGATCTGCAGCCCCTGGTTGGGAAACCCGACTTCGTACGTGTCTGGGTAGCACAGCAGCCACGCCACGGTCTCGGCCGTGTGCACGGGAACCTGGGCCCCATCTTCGCACCCGATGTAGCGCGCCGGCTTCTGCACGCGGTCGAGCAGCGGCTCCAAGAGGTGCCAGATGCTGCCGTCGGGGCGCGGCGTGGGCGTAGAGGTGTCCATGGGCGGTCGACCGAGTCTACCGACAGACGCGCTCCTCCCAGTGAGCGGGCACGCGATGCATCAAGAGGTGCCGTGAAGCCGTTCATATGGCGCAGGGAGCCGCGCGTTCACCGCGGCGGCGAGCGCGGTCGGCGCGATTCCCGCCGCGGCGAGGAAGCTCGCTGGTCCTGAGTCGACGTGGTCGATGGCGATGGCCAGATGCTCGGGACCCAGATGCGCGTCGCCGCGGCGATCCATCTCCCACACCATCTCCTCGAGCACGGCCTTCGCAACGTCGGAGAAGGGCGTCGCTCCCGCCCGCGGCCTCGCGGTCGGTCGCGGCAGCCCCCTTCTTCGTTTGGCCATTTGCAACTGCGCCGCAGCAACCGCCGCCGCGCCGAAGCTGTCCACCATTGCTTGCTGCGCGGCAGCCAGGTCGATGCCGATCGTCGCCAGCTGCGCCTCCGGACCGCGCACTGGCGGCGCAACGATGCTCCCTCTCCCGGTACGCAGCTCGAGCAGCGTCCTGGCGGTGTCGCCATCGAGCCCAAGTGACCCCAGCGCTTGCCCGCCGATGCTGTGTCCCTCGACGGCAAGCGCGGCGACCAGGTGGTCGACCTTGAGCCGCTCCTGGCCGAGGTCGAGGCACTCGCCCTGCGCGATGATGAGGACGCGCCGCAGCCGGTCGGAGAACTTCTCTACAGCGCTCATTGGTGCTCCCGATGCTTCTTGTGGACGGCTTGCTTGCTGACGCCGAGGAA
>JAYUDU010000111.1:0-6181 GCA_043739605.1 Acidimicrobiales bacterium
GGTTGCCCCCCGTCATGTTCGCAAGGGCCAGCGCGCAGGGCGACTCAGTGCCGGCGACGCTGGACGGACACCCGCCGGCTCCGTGCGCCGCGGCCTTGAACGCATGCCCACCCTTCAACGCGAACACCGCGTCGACCGCATACTCCGGCATCACTGCGATCAGGGCGACAACCGAGATGGACAGTCCGGACGGGATGTCGAGCTGGCTCGCTTCCGCGGCCCACGACAAGACGAACGCCGCGCCGATGATGGCAAGGCCGAACACACCAGCGCGGATGCCGGCGGGAGCGTCGATGCCACCAACGCGAAACACGATGCCGGGCAGCAGTGCCATGGCGGCGAGACCCAGCTGGGTCAGCGCGCTGGTTGCGGTGTCGACGTCCGGATGCGGGTCGTCGGCATCGGAAAGAACCGGCTCGCCCTCGATGAGGTCGTCGCCGGTCAGGTTCTCGTGGCTGAGCTCGTCGGCACGGTCGGTCACAGCACAGCCCTCAGGCAATGACAGGCTTGCTCGATACTGCTGTCAGCCACACGTTGACCCTACCCGCCGCCAACACCGCCCGAGCCCCCACCAGGAGAATCACCATGCCCGACCTCAAGGGAACCAAGACCCACCACAACCTGATGGAAGCCTTCGCCAGCGAGTCTCAGGCCAACTGTCGGTACATGTACTTCGCACAGAAGGCCGACATCGACGGCTACCCCGAGATCGCCACCCTCTTTCGCTCGACGGCAGAGGGCGAGACCGGCCACGCCTTCGGTCACCTCGAGTACCTCGCCGAGGTCGGCGACCCGGTAACGGGTCACGCGATCGGAGCGACAGAGGAGAACCTGGCCGCCGCCGTCGCGGGCGAGACCAGCGGGCACACCGAGATGTACCCGGACTTCTCCCGGACGGCGCGCGAGGAGGGTTTCCCTGGGGTTGCCGAGTGGTTCGAGACCGTCGCCCGCGCCGAGAAGAGCCACGCCGCCAAGTTCGCTGCAAGCTTGGCGAGTATCAGCTCAACAACATCCTGACCTGCGGTTTCTTGGTCTGGGCGCGGGACGAGCGCGGCGTTTCCTGCGCCGATCCGGTTGGACAGCGGGTGGGGTCCGCCGGTAAGAATGGCGGCTCCCGGTTCTCCCACGACGAGCGAAACGGACGCCCCCCACGTCATGACGATCACGACCACCACCATCGCTCCCGCTTGGCGCGGCAAAGCTGCATGCCAAGGGATCGCGGCCGAGATCTTCTTTCCCGATCCAGAGGAAGAGGGCGTGGAGGCCAAGGCCATCTGCGATCGATGTGGGGTCAAGGCGGCATGCCTTGAGTGGGCCCTCACGCATCGTGAGAAGGAAGGCGTCTGGGGCGGCGCCACCGAGCGCGAGCGCCGACGAATCCTGCGTCAGCGCCGCCGTTCCGCTTAGTTGGCGAGCCGGAGGGCTCGCTCTCGACCTTCTGGCGAGCCGGAGGGCTCGCTGCGCTCACTCCGGCTCGCTGACCTCCACTCGCGGTGCTCGCTTTGGTCCACCTTGTGGCCCAGAGGGGTCGATGTCTTCCTCCCTGCGGGCGCACGCCTGTCCCGCCGCCGGGCGGCTCCTTCAGGCGCACGTCCTCGTACGTCCAGACACCGACCGGGCCACTGCGGCTTTGGCGGGCGACGTGGCGGGGGCACTGCTGTTGAGCGGCAGCAACGCCTGCGGGTGCGGTGATATGTGCCGGTAGGGTCGGGGGGTGTCTGAGAATCCGATTTCTGCGGCGGCTGCTGCGACCTTCGACGGGATCGGGGGATGGGCGGGCATCTTGCACCGTCTCACCGAGGGCGGGTCGCTGACGGCCGACGAGGCGGGTTCTGCGTTGTCGGTCATCCTCGCCGGCGAGGCATCGGATGCCCAGATGGCGGCATTTGCCATCGCGCTCCGCATGAAGGGCGAGACCGCTGAGGAGATGACGGGGTTGGTTCGAGCGTGGCTGGGTGCCGCGGTCCCCGTCCCTGACCTGCCGCCAGAGATCGCCGCCCGGGTCCTCGATACCTGCGGCACCGGCGGGGACCGATCGGGCTCTGTCAACGTCTCGACGATGGCGGCACTCGTCGTCGCGGGCGCTGGAGTGCCCGTCGCGAAGCACGGCAACCGGGCGGCGTCGTCCAAGGCGGGGTCTGCGGACGTCCTTGAGGCCCTCGGCGTACGACTCGACATCCCTGGGGAGGCGGTGAACGCATGCATCGTCGAAGCCGGCATGGGCTTCTACTTCGCTCAGTCGTTTCACCCCGCGCTTCGCCACCTCGGTCCTGTCCGCCGCGCCCTCGGCGTTGCGACGATCTTCAACGTCCTTGGTCCGCTCGCCAACCCGGCACGACCGCGGCGACAGCTGCTCGGTATCGCCGACCCCCGCATCGCAGAACGCATGCTGCACGTGCTGCACGCCAACGGCGCAGAGCGGGCGATCATCGTGCATGGCGCAGACGGCCTCGACGAGCTCAGCCTGTCGGGAACCTCGACGATGTGGCACCTGCGAAGCGACAGCACGATCGTCGCGGAGGAGGTGTCGCCGAACGCGCTGGGCCTCGCCCTCGTTGACGCGAGCGCCATCGCGGGAGGCGATGCAACGCGCAATGCCGAGGCTGTGCGCAGCGTCCTGCGCGGCGATGCCGGCCCCGTGCGCGACATCGTTCGACTCAACGCGGCGGCTGCGCTGGTGGTGGCCGGTGAGGCCGCAGACCTGGCTGGTGGGCTGGAGATCGCGGCGGCGAGTATCGACACCGGCGCGGCGGCGCAGGTGCTTGATCGCCTGGTGGAGACCTCGAACGCCTGACGGGTGCCCGAGGTCTGGACTGGTCAGGCGCGCCGGAAGCCAGGAGTTGCCGTGGCGGCCGGCACGCCTGGGATGGACGCCGGGTTGGCCAGCGCTCGGCCCAACGCATCGATCGATTGCAGTTCGCCCCACGTCTCCGCTTCGATGCGGGCGACTTCGGCCCGACCGTGCTCTAGCGCCGCAACGCGGTCGACAAGGGAGGGCTCCTCGAGGGGGAGTGGGCGCCGCTCGATGGCCAGCATGCCAAGCCGCACACCGACCTGTTCGAGCTCCAGGATGGCCGAGTGCATCGCGAAGACGTTGCGCAGCCGCGCGTTGGTTGGCATGCGTGCCGTGAGGGCGAGCTGGTCGTCGAGAGCGCATGCCTGGCGCTCGACCTCGACCGCAAGATCCACGACCTGCGGCTGTCCGGCACCTGCAGCTGCGCGCGCCGCCCGGGCTGCCTGGGCAATGTGCTGCAGGCGGCGGTGGTGGCGCGCGACCTGAGAGAACGACCATCGCCACAGGAGCGGCGCCTCGCTCGGCACCTCGGGTGACACTCGGTTTGCTTTGTGCAACGTCCGTGCCGCGATTCGGATGGCGATCAGGATCGCGACCCAGATGGTGACGGCGATGACGAGGCAGGTGAGGAGAACAACCCCGAGGGCGAGCAGGATGCCGTGCACAGTCCCAGACGGTACCCTGCTTGGCGGCTCTCGGCGCAGCGCCGTGTGGCCGCGCCGGTAGCGTCTGGCCATGGATGCCCTTCGCTATCGCTGCACGGCGTGCGGCAACCTGACCAGGTTCGACGTCACGATGACCCGACGTACCAAGGCGTTTCATCACTACACGGTCGGTGGCGAGCTGGAGGTCGAAGCCGAAGAGGTGTTGGCGATAGACGTCGAAGAGGTGGCCTGCCGCTGGTGTGGCCACGCACGGGCGGTCGAGGAGCTGTCCGACAGCGAGGTCTGAGCGATGGCGCAACCGGAGATCGCAGTGTCCGTTGCGTCCGTTGGCGCATCGCCGGTGCCTTCGCTCGCAGCCGACACCGCGGCTTGGCTCGACGACGAGACCAGCCTGGCTCTCGTGCGACCGGCGCTTGAGCTCATCCTCCAGGTTGCGCTCGCTGGCACACGAACACGCCCACCCATCGAGGCGCCCAAGTTGTTGCACGCCGTCATCGGCCACGCGAAGGTGACAAGCCGTGGGTTGCGGCTCGCGCTCCGGGCTGGCGATGTCGACGAAGGACTGCGGCGACGAGCGGCTGTGCTCGCGCGGGAACATCCCGAGGTCGTTGGGCGCGCCGGCATGCTGTGGCTCACGAGAGAGCCGGGTTGGATGGAGGCGCTCGAAGCGGTGCGGATCGAAGCTGCGGCCGCGGCAAGCGAGGGTCGTGTTGATCGTGACGAGCGAAGAGCAGCTCGAGTGCTGGCCCAAGCCGAGACGGCCACACGCCGGGCCGAGGCTCGTCTTGCCGTGACCGAGAAGCGGGTGCGAGCGCTGGAGGAGGAGCTCGCGGAGACACGCGCCGAGCGACGCAAGGCGGTTGATGATCGCCGCCTTGCCGCGAGCAGGGCAGGCAAGGCTGAAGCCGACCTCTTGGCCGCGCAGGAGCAGCTCTCGCAGGCGATCGAGGCTGAGCAGGCGGCCAACGTCGTGGAACCCCGGCGCGATGTGGTCGCATCGGAGGCTCCGATCTCGTCGGCGGACCAGGCCGTCGCGTCTGTCACGCCCCCCGACGGCGCGCCAGGCATGCGAGAACTGGACCTGGATGAGCTCGGTCGGAACCTGGCCGCCGCGGCGCACGGGGCGGCGCAGGTGGCGCGCGCTCTGGCGGCGGCCGCGCGTGTGCTCAACGGCGCCGCGAGCGCACCGCTTCTCGCTCCGCACCAGGTCGCGCCCAGGACAGGGCATCGAGCGAAGAGTGCTGCTGGGCCGCCACTCGCCAGGCGACCAGCGCGGCTGCCGCCGCTGGTGCTGGACGACTCGGTCGAGGCGATCGAGCATCTGGTCGGGCTGGCCGGAGCGACACTGCTGGTCGACGGGTACAACATCGCGATGTCTGGGTGGCCAGCCGACACCGCTGCGGGCCAACGCGATCGCCTCGCCCACGCACTCGCTGGGTTGGCGGCGCGCACCGGCGTGCGCGTCGAGGTGGTGTTCGACGGCGCTGACGTCGCCCGTGGACTTGGCGGCGCGCCGCCGGTCGCCGGCGTCGACGTTGCGTTCTCGCCACCCGACGTAGAGGCAGACGACGTGATCCTGGCTCGTGTCCGCGTTGCGGCGCTGCCCATCGTCGTGGCCAGCGACGACCGCCGGGTGCGAGATGGTGCGCGCATGGGGGGCGCCAACCTCGCGACCGCACACCAGCTGCTCGAGTTGCTGCGTCGCCGTCCGGGCTGAACACCTCGAAGCGGCCCGTCCATCAGCCGGCGCGTTCATGGCGAAGGGGTGGCACGAGGCCGGCGCGCCGCAGCATCCGAATCGCGCGGGCTTCGTCCGCATCGAACACGATCGCATCGTCGGGCTCGCGCTCGCAGATGAACGTCACGACGCAGTCCGTGCACGCGCTGGTCCCGCGCGCCGTGCAGTCCGTGCAGGAGATGGCGAGCGCGGGCGTGTGGTTCACGTCGCACATCATGCAGAGGGGGTGTGACAACGACCGTGCGACCGTCCGACGAGCCCGAAATGGGGAGATCCATGGAGGTCATCGGAGTGGCTGCTACGTTCGTATGAGCCACATGGAAGGTCCTTCTACGCCCGTGCAACAGCTGCACCTCGTCGGTGTCCTCCCCGACGGTGGGGGCGTCGTGCTCAGCCCTCGCCTCGGTGCCCGCACTGGCGCGTTCGTCATCGAAGCAACCGATGCCCTCGTCGCAGCAGTCGTTGAGGCCGCCCGCGCCGGCCGTCGTGCGTCGCCCGCGGTTGCGCACGAAGCGGTCCGGTCCCGCACTGACCGGCAGGATGCCGTCGTACAGCGCACCTTGCGCAACAGTGGGCTCAGCGTGCGCGAAATCCAAGCGCGTCTTCGCGCTGGCCTGACCGAGGACGAAGTGGCCGCGGAGGCGGGTGTCGAGCGCGAGTGGGTCGAGCGCTTCTCGACGCCGATCCGCGCCGAGCGGGCTCTCGTCGTCGAGCGGGTCCTGCCGTTGGTCGTCGCCACGCCGCGCAAGGGCGCTTCATCGAGACCGCTCGCAGCGTCGGTTCGCTGGCACCTCATCGATCGGGGCATCCGCGTCGACGATGCAACGTTCGCCGCGGCCTGGTCCGCCTCCCTTGAGGTGTCTGGACGATGGTCGGTGCGGTTCGCGCTGGCAGGGCGCGGCCGTCCCGTGACGGCCGAGTGGGACCTCGATGCTGATGGTGTGCTCGTCCCCCGGGGACGGGCCGCGACCGAACTGGGCTTCG
>JAYUDU010000112.1:0-6177 GCA_043739605.1 Acidimicrobiales bacterium
GCCGACGGGCCATTCCTCCAGGTCGATGACCTCACCACCACGTTCGCCACGCCCCGCGGGCCGCTGCGGGCGGTCGACGGCGTGTCGCTCAGCGTCGCCAAGGGGCGAACGCTCGGCATCGTCGGCGAATCGGGGTCGGGCAAGACGGTGCTGGCGCGCACCATCATGAACCTGCTGCCCCGAAGGGGCGTCGAGAGCACAGGGCGGGTGCGCCTCGGGGGCGAGGACATCTTGGGCCGCTCGGCCAAGCAGATGCGCGGCGTGTGGGGCACGCAGGTGGCCATGGTCTTCCAGGACCCCATGACGTCGCTCAACCCGGTGGTGAAGATCGGCCGCCAGGTTACCGAATCGTTGCGGTTTGCCCACGGGACGCGCCGCGCCGCGGCCAAGGAGCAGGCCGTGACGTTGCTGGAGGAGGTCGGCATCCCCGATGCGCGTCGCCGCATGCGGGGCTACCCGGGCGAGATGTCGGGGGGCATGCGCCAACGCGTCGTCATCGCCATCGCCCTGGCTGGCGAGCCCCAGCTGCTGATGGCCGATGAGCCCACCACCGCCCTCGACGTGACGGTGCAGGCACAGATCCTCGATCTGCTCGAGCAGGAGCAGCACGAGCGCTCGATGGCCATGGTGCTCGTCACCCACGACCTCGGAGTGGTGGCCAACCGGACCGACGAGATCGCCGTCATGTACGCAGGGCAGGTCGTCGAGAAGGCCAGCACCGCGGCGTTGTTCGGCGGTGTCCGGATGCCCTACACCGAGGCGCTGTTGAAGTCGATTCCCCGGCTCGAACAGCCGAGTCACACGCGCATGCTGGCCCTGCCCGGTCGCCCGCCCGACCTCACGAACCCGCCGCCCGGCTGTCGCTTCGCGCCGCGCTGCCCATACGCCCAGCAACGCTGCACCGTCGAGCAGCCACCACTCGTCGAGCTGGCGCCCGGCCACATGGTCCGGTGCTGGTTCCCTGTCGGCACGGCGGCGGGCGACGGGGCGCTGGACGCCAACCGGCGGGCCGGGCTCCTCGACGAAGCCACCGACCCGGCCGCCGTCGAGGTGCCCGTGCTCGACCACGCGTCGCTCGGGTCGACGTGAGAGCGCCGGCGGCCGCCAGCCCCCTCGTCAGCGAGGCGCTGTTGTCGATCCGCGACCTCGTCGTCGAGTTCCCGGCCGGCGGCGGGCGCAAGGTGCATGCCGTGTCGGGCGTCGACCTCGACGTGCGGCGGGGAGAGACCCTCGGATTGGTCGGCGAGTCCGGCTGCGGCAAGTCGACGCTCGGCTCGGCCATCCTGCAGCTGCCGCGGCCAACGTCGGGGTCGGTGCGCTTCGATGGCCAAGAGCTCACGACCACCTCGGGCAAGCAGCTGCGGGCGCTGCGCCATCGCTTCCAGATGATCTTCCAGGACCCCATCTCGTCGCTCAACCCCCGCCGCAAGGTCTTTGACATCGTCGCAGAGCCGCTGGCGATCGCCGGTCGGGCTGGCCTCAGCGATGCCGAGCGCAAGGTCAAGGTCGACGACCTGCTCGAAGCCGTTGGCCTCGACCCCGCCAGCGGTGAGCGGCGACCCCACCAGTTCTCCGGCGGTCAGTGCCAACGGATCAGCATCGCGCGATCGCTGGTCCTTGAGCCAGAGCTGCTCATCTGCGACGAGCCCGTGTCGGCCCTCGACGTGTCTGTTCAGGCGCAGATCCTCAACCTGCTTGAGGACATGAAGGCCCGCTACGGGCTCACCATGGTGTTCATCGCCCACGACCTGGCCGTCGTGAAGAACATCAGCGATCGGGTGGCCGTCATGTACCTGGGCCGCATCGTCGAGCTGGCGCCGGCCGATGATCTGTATCGGGCGCCCCGCCACCCGTACACGGCCGCACTGCTGGCGGCCATCCCCGTCGCCGACCCTGGTGCTCGGGCCGCGGCCACCGGGCAAGCGGCGACGGTAGGAGCCAAGGCGCTGGGTGGCGAGCTGCCGTCACCGCTCGATCCGCCGAGCGGCTGCCGCTTCCGTACCCGTTGTCCGCGGGCCGACCAGCTGTGCGCGGACGTCGTGCCTCCGCTCGAAGAGGTCGCGCCCGGCCACCACGTGGCTTGCCACCATGCGCTCGAGGTGCCGGTCACGTTGGGCTTCGCGGCCCAGCGCACCGTGGCCGAAGTCCCCGCCGGCTAGCCCAGCGCGGCGGCGAGGTGCGCGGCCGCCGACTCGGAGAACGCAGCGTTGACGGCCATGGCCTCAAGCGTCTGTTCGACCTGCTTGGCGCCTTGGGGCACCGGGTGCTCCGACAGGAACGCTCTGGCGTCGGCGGCCAGCGCCGGGTCAGCCTGGGCGGCGAGACCGCCGAGCATGCGCGCGATCGAGTTCGACGGGAACTTCTCGCCGAGCTCTGCGAAGTGCTCGTGCACGAACGCCCACGCGGCGCGCCCCCCGGCGCGGTTCGCGAGCGCTTGGGCGATCAGGTACGGAGCGTTCTGGCTGCGGACGCTGTTGACCGCGAGGTCAAGCGTGCGGGCGAGCAGCGCGACGTCACCCACCTGGGCCAGCGCCATGAGGAAGCGGGTCTCCTCCTGCGGTGTCGTTGGCGTCTGGTAGCGGGCGAGCAGCTTGTCGTAGGTCGCCGCATCCGCGTTGCGCGCCGAGACGCCGACGACGGCGGCGACGAGGTCGGGGGGGACGGCGGAGCGGTCTGCGAGGTAGGCGTCGAGCAGATCGGCGCACCGGTCGCGCACGTCCTTGTCTGCGCCGGCGCCACCGAGGAGGGCGGCCAGTGTGCCTCGCAGCGCGGCGGTGCGGTCGCTCTCGCCGTCGATGGCCTCCCAGCCGAGCTTCGCGAAGACGGGCGCAGCGATCGATCGTACGAACCCGGCCACGGCGTCGCGGTCCTCGGGCCCGGCGATGCGATCGAGCATGCCGAGGCCGCTCGCGAGCGCGGACCACACATCGGGGTCGGGTTCACCGGTGGTGGCGAGGAACCGTGCGACCTGGACGAAGTCTGCGATGGGCGCGAGCCCACCGAGCACCAGCGCCCATGTGTCTGAAGCAAGCGTGAACCGTTCCAGCGCAGTCAGGGCCGCGGCTTCGCCCGCGCCGATGAGCGCGGCCAGGAGCGAGGCGCCGTAGCGGGTGCGGAAGAAGCCCTCGGCGCCAGCGTTCGCAACGACCCACTCGGCACGACCGCCGAGGTCGACGGTGGCGCCGGCTGCATCCAGCAGTAGCACCCGCTCGACGATCTTGCCCGCGACCGACGCCCGCACCCGTACGGGGACCTGCCACGTGCGATCCAGCTCTGCTGCGTCGACATCGCCGCCGGCAAGCAGGAACCGCTCCTGGGAGAGCGTGAGGCTCGAGCCGCCAGACGACAGCGAGCACGACACGACGGGGTGGCCGCCCTGGAGGATCCAGCTGTTCATGACCGCCCGAACCGGCTGACCGGATGCATCCTCAAGCGCCTGCCACAGATCGCTGGTGACGGTGTTCGCGTAGGCGTGACGCTGCATGTAGAGGCGGAGGCCGTCGCGGAACACGTCGTCGCCGAGCCATCGCTCGCACATGCGCATCACTGCGCAGCCCTTCTGGTAGGTCAGCACGTCGAACATGCCTTCGGCCTCGGCGGGGCTGATCACCGGGAACTCGATGGGGCGGGTTGCGACCAGGGCATCGACGCCGAACGCTGCCGCTCGCTCGACCCCGAAACTGGTCCAGCGCTGCCACGCCGGTCGGAACGTGTCGGTGGCCTTGAGCTCCATGAAGGTGGCGAAGGCTTCGTTCAACCAGATGCCCTCCCACCATCCCATCGTCACGAGGTCGCCGAACCACATGTGGGCGATCTCGTGGTGGACGACGTCGGCGACCCGCTGCAGGTCGGCTTGGCTTGCCGTCGCAGGGTCGACGAGGAGTGCGGTCTCGCGAAAGGTCACGCAGCCGAGGTTCTCCATGGCGCCAAACGCGAAGTCGGGGATGGCGACGAGGTCGAGCTTGTCGCCCGGGTAGGGAATGCCGAAGAACTTGGTGAACTCGCGGAGGCAATGGGCGCCGGCTTCGAGGGCGAATGGCGCGAGGTTGATTCGGTGGGCCGGGGCGATGACGCGCAGGGGTACGCCGTCGACATCGACGACGTCGGTGGCGACGAGCGCGCCGACGACGAAGGCGACGAGGTACGTCGACATGACCATGGTCTCTGCGAACGCAACGGTGCGGGTGCCGTCGCCGTTGTCGCTGGTCGAGACCTCCGCTGCGTTCGAGATCGCAGCGAGGTGCGATGGGACCACGAGCGTGACCGCGAACGACGCCTTGAACGCCGGCTCGTCGAAGCACGGGAACGCCCGACGGGCATCGGTCGCCTCGAACTGGGTGGTGGCAATGGTGTGCTCTGTGCCGTCGGGATCGGCAAACGTGGACCGATAGAACCCGTGGAGCTTGTCGTTGAGGATGCCGGTGAAGGTGGCCTCGACGATGTGTGGGCCGGCGGCGACAGCTGACGCGGGGGTGAACGTGGCCTGCTCAGCAACGTCGTCGAGGGCGATCGTCGCAGCCCCACCATCGATGGTGGCGCCGGTGATGTCGAGCTCGATGGCGTTGAGGACGACGGCCGCCGCCTCTTCGTCGACCGTGACCTCGATGCGGACCGATCCGGAGAAGGTGTGGGCGACCAGATCGGGGACGAGCGTCAACTCGTACCGGGTCGGCCGGATCGTTGCGGGAAGGCGGGAAGCGTCGGCCACGGGCGAACGCTACCGGCGCTCAGCCGCCCTGCGTGCCGTCGGGCAGGGCCCGGGCGTAGGTGACCTGCGCGGCAGCGACGAGGCGCTCCTTGCCCGGTGCCTCGCTGTGGATCTGCACGTCGACGACGGCGAGTCGCCGGCCGAGCGACAGCCACGTCGCCGACGCCACCAGGTCGCCCGGGTGCGGCCGCTTGAGGAACTGCATCGTGAGGCTCGTGGTCACCGCCAGGGCCTCCGGACCGACGGACGCGACGATCCTCAGATACGACGCAGTGTCGGCGAGGGTCATCAGCGTGGGGCCGCTGATGGTGCCGCCGGGACGCAGGTCGGCGGTTCCCGTCGGGAGGTGAAGGGTGAGGAGGTCCGCGTCGATGCGGCCCACGCGCATCGTCGTGGGTCTGCCGGGAAACGCGGCGCTCAAGAAGGCTTCGAGGGCGGATGCGTCCATCACGGGTGCGGGATTGGCCACGGCGGGCACCGTACGCGCGGCAGGTAGGGTCGAGTCGTGACCACGTTCGATGTGGTCGGCCTGGGCAATGCCCTCGTCGACGTCTTGGCCCATGCCGATGATGCGTTCCTGACGGCGCATTCCCTCGTGAAGGGCTCGATGGAGCTGGTCGACGATGCGCGGGCCGAGCAGTTGTACGGGGTGCTTCCCGCGGGCGTGCAGGTATCTGGCGGATCCGCCGCCAACACCATTGCCGGCGTGGCCTCGTTCGGGTCGCGGGCTGCCTACGTCGGCCGGGTCAGAGACGATGCGTTGGGCGCACTGTTTGCCTCAGACATCCGCGCCGCCGGCGTCAGCTTCGAGAACGCCCCGGCGACGACCGGTGCGGGGACCGGTCGCTGCATGATCGTCGTCAGCCCCGACGCAGAGCGCACGATGAGCACCTACCTCGGCGCCTCCTCAGCGATGGGCCCAGAGCACGTCGACCCCCAGCTGGTCGCCTCGGCGAAGCTGACGTACCTCGAGGGCTACCTGTGGGACCGGCCGGAGGCAAAGGAGGCCTACCGCCTCGCCAGCCGCCTCGCCCACGACGCGGGCCGACGGGTGGCACTCAGCCTCTCTGACTCGTTCTGCGTCGACCGCCACCGGGCAGAGTGGCTCGACCTCATCGCCGCCCATGTCGATGTCGTCTTCGCCAACGCAGACGAGGTCCGATCGCTGTACGAGACCGATGATCTGGACCTGGCGATCGCTTCGCTTCGCGAACACTGCGACATCGCCGCGATCACCGTCGGCGCCGCGGGTTCGATCGTCGCTCATGCCGGCACCACGGAGCGCGTCGCGGCCGAACCCGTCGATGTGGTCGTCGACACGACGGGCGCAGGCGACCTCTACGCCGCCGGTTTCCTGCACGGCCTCGCCACCGACCGCGACCTCGTCACGTGCGCCCGCCTGGGGGGCATCGCGGCGGCCGAGGTCATCGCTCACACCGGCGCGCGGCCGCTCGTCTCGCTTGCGGGGC
>JAYUDU010000113.1:0-6153 GCA_043739605.1 Acidimicrobiales bacterium
TTCGTCCGATTCGACTCCAGTTGGAGGCGAATCGCCGTCCGCTCTCCGACAGCCCGTCGAGGGTTCGTCATGTCCCGCGCGCGTCGCGGGCAACCACCGGGAACCGTCTGCTGGGCATCGCCATCCCCACGCAGACGTTCACTGGTGCCCCCCGGCCGGTCTCGCCACCTGCACGCAGCCCCGTTGCCCGGCTCTCAGCCGTCGGGCGACTCCCCGTCACCCCGACTCTGTCTCCATCGAGAGGACCCACCGTGGCCATCGCACCCGAGCGCACCGGCATCGGCATCACCCGCCACTTCACCGAGGCGGGCGTCGACCCCTACGACACCGTCGTCTGGGAGCGGCGCGATGCGCGCATCACCAACTGGAAGGACGGCTCCGTCGCCTTCGAGCAGCTCGGCGTCGAGGTGCCGGCCACGTGGTCGCTCAACGCCACCAACATCCTCGCCCAGAAGTACTTCCGCGGCACCCTCGGGCTGCCAGAGCGCGAGTGGAGCCTGCGCCAGGTCGCGGACCGCGTCGTCGACACCATCACGACATGGGGCATGAAGGACGGCTACTTCGTCGATGCCGAGGAAGCAGAGGCGTTCCGGGCCGAGCTGAAGTACCTCATCATCCACCAGCGCGCCGCGTTCAACAGTCCCGTGTGGTTCAACATCGGGGTCGAAGGCGTCCCTCAGCAGGGCTCAGCCTGTTTTATCCTCGCCGTCGACGACTCGATGGACTCGATCCTCAACTGGTACCGCGAAGAAGGCACGATCTTCAAGGGCGGCTCCGGCGCAGGCGTCAACCTGTCCCGCATCCGCAGCTCTGCCGAGTACCTCAAGGGTGGCGGCACCGCGTCCGGCCCGGTGTCGTTCATGCGGGGCGCTGACGCCTCCGCAGGCACCATCAAGTCGGGCGGCAAGACCCGTCGCGCCGCGAAGATGGTCATCCTCGACGTCGACCACCCCGACATCGAAGAGTTCATCTGGTGCAAGGCGCACGAGGAGAAGAAGGCCCGCGCCCTGCGCGACGCCGGCTTCGACATGGACCTCGACGGCAAGGACATCCACTCCGTCCAGTACCAGAACGCCAACAACTCGGTCCGGGTCTCCGACGAGTTCATGGCCGCCGTCGACGCCGACGCCGACTGGGACCTCAAGGCCGTCAACGGTGGTCACACCGTCAAGACGCTCAAGGCCCGCGACCTCATGCAGCAGATCATGCGGGCGACGTGGGAGTGCGCCGACCCCGGCATGCAGTTCGACACCACCATCAACCGCTGGCACACCGCCCACGAAGACGGCCGCATCAACGGCAGCAACCCGTGTGCCGAATACATGCACATCGACAACAGTGCTTGCAATCTTGCCAGCATGAACCTGCTGACGTTCCTCGAGAACGACCCGACGACGGGTGTCGACACGTTCGACATCGACGGCTTCAAGAGCGCAGTGTCTTCGGTGTTCACCGCGCAGGAGATCATCGTCGGCAACGCCGACTACCCGACGGAGCCCATCGGCCACAACAGCCGCCGGTTCCGTCAGCTCGGCATCGGCTACGCCAACCTTGGCGCCATGCTGATGGCCCTCGGCCACGGTTACGACTCCGACGGCGGCCGGGCCTGGGCCGGCGCGCTCACTGCCCTTCTCACCGGGCACTCCTACGCCACCAGTGCCCGCACCGCGTCACGCATGGGTCCGTTCGCTGGCTTCACGAAGAACCGCGAGCACATGCTGCGCGTGCTGCGCATGCACCGCGACGAGGTCTCCAAGATCGACGAGGAGCTCGTCCCCATGGAGATCCTCTCCGCCGCCCAGGAGGCGTGGGACGAGGCCGTCGACCTCGGCGAGCGCTACGGAGTCCGCAACGCGCAGGCGTCGGTCCTCGCGCCGACCGGCACCATCGGCCTCCTCATGGACTGCGACACCACCGGCGTCGAGCCCGACCTCGGTCTGGTCAAGATGAAGAAGCTCGTCGGCGGCGGCACCATGCAGATCGTCAACCAGACGATCCCCCGGGCATTGCGTCGTCTCGGCTACACCGACGCCCAGATCCTCGAGATCTCCGCGTACATCGATGTCGAGCGCTCCATCATCGGTGCGCCGCACATGCAGGCAGAGCACCTGAACGTGTTCGCGTGCTCCATGGGCGACAACGTCATCGAGGCGATGGGCCACGTGCGGATGATGGCTGCGGTGCAGCCGTTCATCTCCGGCGCCATCTCCAAGACCGTCAACGTGCCGAAGGACACCACGGTCGAGCAGCTGACCGAGGTCCATATGGATGCGTGGCGCATGGGCATCAAGGCGGTCGCGGTCTATCGCGACGGCTGCAAGGTCGCCCAGCCGCTGTCCACCCACAAGAAGGATGGCTCTGACGAGGTTGCCGTCGAGGCCGCAGAGCTGGCGGCCAAGGTCGCAGAGCTTGAGCAGGCGTTGACCAAGCAACAGATCGTCGTCGTCAAGCAGCCCGTCCGCGAGCGCCTCTCCCGCCGCCGCACGTCCAGCACGTGGAAGTTCCGCGTGGCCGACTGCGAGGGCTACGTCACCGTCGGCGAGTACGAGGATGGCCGCCCCGGCGAGCTCTTCATCAAGGTGTCCAAGCAGGGCTCGACGCTCGCCGGCATCATGGACGCCTTCAGCATCAGCATCAGCCTCGGCCTCCAGCACGGCGTGCCGCTGTCGACCTACGTGAAGAAGTACGCCCAGATGCGCTTCGAGCCGGCGGGCCTCACCGAGGACCCAGAGCTGCGCATCTCGACGTCGCTGGTCGACTACATCTTCCGTCGCCTCGCAGTGGACTACATGCCGTACGAGGCGCGCGCCGACCTCGGCATCCTGACGTCGAAGGAGCGCATCCAGCCGACCCTGCCGGGCGTCGAGGAGGCCGTCACCGAGACGACCAACCTCGCCCTCGACTCTGGCAGCATGGGTGCAGCAGGCGTCATCCCCACCGCTCCGGCCACCCAGCCGGTGCTGTCGGGCAGCTCGCACGGCATCCCCGGCGTCGGCAAGGCCGACGACACCGGCCTCGTCTGCTCCAGCTGCGGCTCCAGTCGCCTCCAGTGGGCCGGCGCCTGCCGCGTCTGCGCAGACTGCGGCACCAGCTCCGGCTGCAGCTGAGGTCTCCCGCCTCGGCGGGATCACCTGCAGGGCGCTCGTTCCCCCGGGGGCGGGCGCCCTGCGGCGCGCGCCGGGGCGCGGTCGTGCGCTGCGCTTGACCCGCCCCATCCACCGGAATTCCGCGGGTCCCCCGGAATTCCGGTCTGAAGGACTGGACTATGAGGAGAATCGCCAGGTGGGCGCCACCGAATTGAAGCGATTGAGGCTTCGCCGGCGACTACGTGCGGCCATGTGGCTGATGCTGCAGCAGGACGAGCCCGACGACTACGTCGTGGCGACGGGGGTAACGCATTCGGTGAGCGACCTCACCGACGGACCCATCGGCGGATGCACGAGCCAGACCCGAGAGCGCCCGAACGGCCGCCGACCATACCCAAGATCTGGGGTCGCCCCCGGTAGGGTCATAGCGAGAGAGCTCCAGGAGGATCATGGCAACTCGACGCAAGACGGTCACGTCCAACTTCGGTGTCGGCGGCAGAGAGAGCCACGACTCGACAGCGTTCTATGGGCGCTTCACGACGCCCAAGGTCTCCACAGACCAGACCGTCGTGGCGCCGTTCGTGGTGACCGAGCCCTTCGTGTGCGGCGACTCGGCGCGCATGGACACCGTCCCAGACGGATCTGTGGCGCTCGTCGTCACCTCGCCTCCGTACTTCGCAGGCAAGCAGTACGAGGAAGAGCTCGAACGAGACGGCGTGCCGTCGTCGTACGTCGAGTACCTCGAGATGCTCGCGGCGGTGTTCGCAGAGTGCGAGCGCAAGCTGGAGCCGGGCGGACGCATCGCCGTCAACGTCGCCAACCTTGGCCGCAAGCCGTATCGCAGCCTGTCCGCAGACGTCATCCACATCTTGCAAGAGCTCGGTCTGTTGCTGCGGGGCGAGCTGGTGTGGCAAAAGGGTGAGGGCGCGAGCGGCTCGTGTGCGTGGGGCTCGTTCCGCAGTGCGTCCAATCCCGTGCTCCGCGACATCACGGAGCGGGTCATCATTGCCAGCAAAGGCAGGTTCGACCGCGCCCGGACCGTCAAGCAGCGCGCCGCGGAGGGCCTGCCTCATGTCAGCACCGTCATGACCGAGGACTTCCTGGGCCTCACCCTCGACGTGTGGAACATCCCGCCAGAGAGCGCGCGGCGGGTCGGCCACCCGGCTCCGTTCCCCGTCGAGCTGCCCGAACAGCTCATCCGGCTGTACACGTTCGAGAACGATCTCATCCTTGATCCGTTCATGGGAAGCGGGTCATCGCTGGTCGCTGCGGCCCGCCTCGACCGCCGCTACGTCGGCTACGACCTCGACCCTGCCTACGTCGGCATCGCCCGGCGCCGCGTCGAGGAAGAGGCACTCACGCCGGCGACCGCGGTCGATCCATCGGCCCAATCGGCACGTGTCGACACGGATGTCGGCCCCGGCATCGACGAAGTCGAACGCCGCGCCGCCAAGGAGGGCAAGGCCGCGCAGAAGCTCGCGCTCGACGTTCTTGAGGCGGCCGGCTTCACCATCGAGGACACCAATCGGCGGATCCGCCGAACCGGTGTCGTCATCAACTTCGTCGCGACGGACAAGGGGGGCGCCACCTGGTTCTTCGACGTCGCCGGGCCGTTCACCACCCACCGCGGCGGCATGCTCAAGACCGACACCGTGTGGAAGTCGCTCGGCCGCGCCTACGCGCTGCGCCAGGCGTTGCACGAGGGTGCGCACATCCCGCTGGTGTTCCTCACCAGCCACCTCCCTCGCCGCTCGAGCGAGGGCGACGTTGCGCTGCGGGCAGCGGGCACCACCGCGTTCTTCGACGCCGTCGCCATGTTGTCGGCACCGGACCTCGATCGCCTGGCCTCGTATGGCGAAGGCGGCCGCGCCGAGGCTGCCACCGCCGGCTTTTGGACACAGGTCGAGCTCGAACGTCGGGTGTGCTGAGTGCCCAAGCCGGTCGCGTGCGCCGTCGTGCATGACCACCCGCCTCAGGTGTTCGTGGCAGAGGACGAGGACACGCTCAACTGGGTGCTCGCCCTTCGCCTCATCGCACGAACGCCGGCGGCCGACGTGGCCCCGGCCCTGCGCGCCGCGTTGCGCGAAGCCCTGCGCACCGAGCAGTGGGGCACCGCAGTCCAGCTGTGGATGAGCGAGCGGACGACGATGGACGTCTACCCATCGTTCGAGCTGTTCACGGCCCGCGATGTCGATCTCGGTCCGATGGAGCTGGAGTTCACGCCGCTCTTCCAGGACTGACGTCCGCTTGACTGCGCCGCCGCGGCGGCTGGCGTACGGTCGTCTGCATGGCACGGGCAGAGGCGATCAACGCCGCGGCAGCGGTTGGGTTCGACCGCGCCGCCGCCGAATACGAGCGGGCTCGGCCGGGCTACCCACCGGGTGTCATCGACGTGCTCGTCCAGCGGTGCGGTCTCGGACCGATGGTGCGTGTGTGCGACCTTGCCGCGGGCACAGGAAAGCTGACCTCGGCGCTGGTCGCGACCGGCGCAGACGTCGTGGCGGTCGAGCCGGTCGCCGGCATGCGGGCGGTGTTCGAAGCGGTGCTGCCAGGGGTCGAGATCCTCATCGGCACCGCGGAGGCGATGCCGTTCGACGACGCCTCGTTGGACATCGTCACCTGTGCGCAGGCGGCACATTGGTTCGACCTGCCGGCGTTCCTCGCCGAGGCGAAGCGGGTCATTCGCCCCGGAGGCTGGCTCGGCCTGGTGTGGAACGAGCGCGACGAGACGGTGCCGTGGATGTTCGACTTTGCGGAGCTGCTCGTCGAGCACGGCGGGGGCCGGCCCTACACCCCAGGCAGGGATTGGCCGGCGGAGATGGCGGCGGGAGGCTGGTCCGCTGCCGAGACGCATCGCTTCGACAACCCCCAGGAGGTGCCACCCGCGGCGATCGTCGAGCGCGCCGCGTCGACCAGCTACATCGCCGCGCTCCCCGACGATCGCCGGGCGGTCGCGCTTGCCGCCGTCGCCGATCTCATCGCTACGCACCCGGCCACAGCCGGCCGCAGCCTCATCGACTTCCCGCATCGCACAGAGCTGTACCTCGCCCGCCGGTAGGGTCCGGGG